>NZ_JBSFMM010000207.1:0-19649 GCF_053599555.1 Streptomyces sp. NPDC000941 | reverse complement strand
GGGCCCCGGGACCGTGCGAAGCCGATAGCCTCCTGATGCTTCGTATGCCACACACGGGAGTGGGATGGAACCCCTGCGCCATGACGACCCGCGCCATGTGGGCCCCTTTGTGCTCATCGGCCGTCTGGAAGCGGCCCTGGACGACGTCCCCGCTGTTGAACGCAGATACATCGCCCGGCCCGTAAGTGGCGACCTCACGGTCCAACTCACCATTCCCCTGGCGGAGTTCGACCAGGACACGGCCTACGCGGCCCGCTTCCGGGCGGAGGCCGAGCGGGCGCGGGGGCCGGCCGGTCGCGTCGGATGGCCGGCGCCCGCCACGGAGGTTTCCGGGGAGCGGGAGCGGCCCGTCTGGCACGCCTGCCCGTACCGGCCAGGGCTGCCGCTGCCCGAAGCGCTGGTGGCGTACGGTGGGCCGCTTCCGGAGCGCACCGTCCGCGCGCTGGGCGCGGCCGTCGCGGAAGCCCTCGCACAGCTGCACACGGCGGGCCTCGCACACGCGGGGCTGACGCCGTGGGCGGTGCTGGTCGGTGGCCAGCCGCGGATCACGGGGTTCGGCGCGGTCCGCGTGGTGGCGCCGGACGGTCAGGACCGCTCCGGGCTCCCGGGGTTGGTGGCCGAGTGCACGGCACCGGAGCAGCTGACCGGTGGCCGCCCGCGTCCGCCGGGAGACATGTACGCGCTGGGGGCGGTCCTCTCGTACGCGGCGACCGGGCGTCTGGCCGCCCCACCCGGTGAACTGCCGGAGCCGCTGCGCGAAGCCATCACGGCCTGCCTGGCCCCGGACCCGGCGGACCGGCCGAGCGCGGCCGCGCTCTTGGCGCAGCTGATACGGGGTGCCACGAGCGATGCGCACGCCCCCGCGGGCGAGTTGGCGACGCTGCCTGGCGGCGGGCCGACGGCCACCGTCCTGGACGGCGGCGCGGGCGGGGCCGCGAGCCTGCTGGGGCCGGGCTGGCTGCCGGGGCGGGTGATCGCGGCGATGGCCGGGCAGGCGGCACGGGTGCTGGCCGCGGAGGCGGAGGGCGCAGAGGACGCAGAAGGCGCGGAGGGCACTGAGGGCGCGGTCGACACCGGGCCGAGCGCCGGACCCGCCCGGTCCGTGGCCACCGACCCCCCGGCCGCGCAGTCCGCCTCAGCCGCCCCGACCCCGGCCGCGCAGGCCGCCCCATCGACGCAGCCCACCCCTGCCGCTCAGCCCGCGGCGGCCCGCCCGCCGGAGCCCGCCGCACCGCCCGGCCCACCGCCCGGGCCGCTGCACACCGCCGACACCGCGCCCGCACCCGCCGACACCGCGCCCCCGGCCACCGGTATCGGCCGTCGCCCGTCCCGGCGGACGCTGCTCACGGGCGCCACGGCCGGAGTGGCGGGCGGGGCGCTCGGCTTCGGGGCCGTCACCGCCATGGGCCTCGGGGACGACAAACAGCCCGCGCGGCGTCCCCGGGCGATCCGTGGCGTCCCGCCGGTTCCGCTGTGGGAGTACCGCGTGAACGACGCGTCGTTTGCCGGCCCCGTCGTCTGGCGCGACGAGATCGTGGTGCTGGCCGCCGGCGCCCAGGTCTTCGGCCTGTCCCTGCGCACCGGCAAGCGGCTGTGGACCGCGGACAGCGTGGCGGCGGGCCCCGCCGTCGATGTCGGCAACGGACTGATCATGATCCCCGGCGTGGGTCCGTCCAGCTTCCTGTCCGCGCGGAGCGGGAAGATGCGCTGGCGGGAGGCGAAGTACGAGGACGAGAGCAGGGGCGGCGAGCTGAAGCAGGTGCTCGACGTCCGCGCCGGTGTCGTCTGGTTCACCGTCACCAGCCGGGGCGAGGACCTGGTGCGGAAGACCACATCCGTCGTCGCGTACGAGGTCGGTGCCCGGCGGGAGCGGTGGCGCAGCCCGCTCCCCGAGCGCTTCACCGCCACCCCGGTGGACCCCGGCAAGCGATGGCTGGTGAGCCCGCTGTCGCTGGGGGACGCCTCGGTGATACCCGAGGCAATCGGCGAGGGGCAGGGCAGGGAGCGGACGGACGCCAAGCGCTTTGTCGCCCTCGGCCGTCGCGACGGCCGCCGACTGTGGACGAGGACATACGACGGCGTCACGCTCGACACCGACGTGACTCCCCTCACGCCGGGCAGCGCCCTCGTCACCGACGGCCAGGGCACCCTGCGGGCCCTCGGCCTCCCCGACGGCAAAAAGCAATGGACCGCGCGACTCCGGTCGGACGCCGCGGCGTTCGGCAACCCTGCCGTCCGCGGTGGCAGGGTCTACGTGGCGGACGGCAAGTCCGCCGTCACCGCGGTGGACGCGAGGACGGGCGAGGTGGTGTGGCACAGCGACCCCGAGCTCCTGACGGTCGAACTGCTGGCGGACATCCAGACCTTGGTGACGCCGTCCGGCAAGACGGTGCTGGCGGTCAACTCGACCGAGACCGTGGCCTTCCGGGCCGCGGACGGCGCGTTCCTGTGGCGGTTCTCGGACGTCAGCGGCGCATCCGGCGGACTCGGCTCGGGCCCGGGGAAGCTGCTCGCCTTCGGCGGCGGGGTCGCGATCGTACTCAGCCACAAGTCCGTGTACGCGCTGCCGGTGGAGTGACCCGGCCGATGAATCCAGCACCAGGACCGTCCCCTAAGCTCCCCATGGCAGGGAGATCCGCGGGCGACCGAGGGGGATGGATGGAGCCGCGCCAACGCGTCGGCCCGTATCGTGTCATCGCCGGTTCACACTGGGACGCGGACCACACGCGGTTCTGCCTGGCGGTGGGTCTCACGGCCCCCTGCCACGCCGTCGTTCTGGCGGTGCCACCCGCCGCTCTCGCGCAGGACACGGCGTTCCGCGTCCGATTCCGTTCGGAGGCCGCGAACTCGCGGCGGCTGACCGGCCCCGCCGTACCGCCCGTGGTGGATGTCGCCCCCGACGGGCCCGGACTCCCCTGGGTCGCCACCGGCTACGTTCCGGCCCTGCCGCTGCCACAGGCGCTCGCCGCCGCCGGGGGCCGGCTGCCGGAGCCGACCGTGCGCGCGCTCGGCGCGGCGCTCGCCCTGGCGTTGGCGAGCGCGCACGCCAACGGGTTGGTGCACGCCGGGATTTCCCCGGCCACCGTCCTGCTCACGGCCGACGGCCCCCGGCTGCTCGGCTACGGCGCCGCACGGGCGGCGACATCCGACCCGCGGCGCACCGGGTGGGCGGCGGTCGGCCTGCCGCCGGAGCAGTCGGCGGACGGGTGGCCACAGCCGCCGGGGGACGTCTTCGCGCTGGGCACCGTCCTCGCGTACGCGGCCACCGGCCACCCACAGCCGGCGCCGGAGGCGCTGCCCGAGTCACTGCGCCGCGCCATCACCGCCGCGTACGCGCCTGACCCCGGGCTGCGGCCCCGGGCGGACGAGTTGGCCGCCGAGCTGGCCCCGCCACCCGCGCCCGGCTGGCTGCCGTCGTCCGTCACCTCGGCGATCGACCGACAACAAGCCGCGGTCCGGGTCGCAGAGGCCGAAGCGGAGGCGGAGGCCGCCGCAGCCGAGCCGCCCACCGCCACCCCCGGGCCCGCCGCGACCGACCCGACCGCCCCTGTCGCCTCTGCCACCGGTCGCCGTACGCTCCTGGTGGGTGCTTCGGCGGCCGTCGCCGGGCTGGTCCTGGGGGGCGTCGCCGCTTTCGCCGCCTCCGGTGACGAGGACCGGGCGCGGCCGAAGCCCCGCCGTACCCGCTTTCCGGGCGTCGCGCCGAAGCCGTTGTGGCGCGCCGAACTCCCGGCCCGGGTCGGCGATCGCGCCAAGGGGAGTCCGCCACTCATCTGGCGGGACCAAGTCGTCGTCCAGTCCGCCGGCCGCGGCGTGGTGGGCATCGATCTGCGCACCGGCGAAAGGCTCTGGACCCTGGACGACCACCCGGTGCGCGGGGACATGTACGACCTCGGCGGCGGGCTGGTCCTGATCCCCGGCGACACGTTCAAGGCCGTCTCCGCGCGCACCGGCGCGGTGGAGTGGTCGGCCGCCGACTACGCACCGGGCGGTGCGTACGCCTTCGAGGCGCCGCTCGCGCTGTCCGGCGACACGTTCTGGTTCACCGCCTCCCGAACCGGCCGGGCCGCGAAGGACAGCCGGGCTGCACAGGACTGGGGTCGGGTCGTCGGGTACGACATCAAGGCGCGCGAACAGCGCTGGGCCCTCCCCACCGGGACGCCGGGCAGGGGAAAGGCGCTGCTGCAGCGGGAGTTCCTGCTGCTGTCGGACGGGGACGGCGGCTACACCGCCGTCGACCGGCGCCGCGGCCGGAAGCTGTGGACCCAGAAGTACCGTGGTGTGCCCGACGGCAAGGAGCCGCCCGTCTACATCGGCACCCCCGAGGACCTGCTGGTGGTCACCCTCGCCGGGGACCTGCGCGCGTTTCGGATGCGCGGCGGCGAGCACGCCTGGACGTTCGGCTCGAAGACCGGTCTGTTCGGCCGCGCGCTGCGCCATGGCGCCCACCTGTATGTGACCGACTCGCTCGCCCGCACCTATGCCCTGGACGCGGCCGACGGCGGCCTGAAGTGGCAGCGTGACAACGGCGTTTCCGTCAAGGCCAGCCTGCCGTACCCCGTCACCTCGATCAGTGGCTCCGGCCGCACCGTGCTCGCCTCCACCGTGAGCTCGGTCGACGCCTACGCCGCGGACGACGGCACGCTGCTGTGGCGCTTCACCGCGGTGGGCGCGGGCGAGGAGAAGGGGTTCACCGGAAATGTCGTCGGTTGCGGCGCGGGCGTGGCCCTGGTGCGGAACGAACGTGTCCTGTACGCGCTTCCAGTGGACTGATGACCATGGCCTCTCCCCTCACCCACGACGATCCGCGGGCCCTGGGCCCGTACCGGCTCATCGCCCGGCTCGGCGCCGGCGGCATGGGCGTGGTCTACCTGGGCCGCTCGTCCGGCGGCCGCACGGTCGCGCTGAAGACCATGCACGCCAGGACGGCGGCGGACACCGAATTCCGCGCCCGCTTCCGGCTGGAGACGGACGCGGCCCGCGTCATCGGCGGGGAGTACGGGGCCGCGGTCGTCGACGCCGACCCGCTGGCCGACACCCCCTGGCTGGCGACCGAGTATGTGCTGGGCCCGCCGCTGGACGAGGCGGTCGCGCTGTGCGGCCCGCTGCCGGAGCGGTGCGTACGGCCGCTGGGTGCCGCGCTGTGCGAGGCGCTGGGCCGGTTGCACGCCTCGGACGTCGTCCACCGCGATCTGAAGCCCTCCAAC
Organism: Streptomyces sp. NPDC000941; assembly: GCF_053599555.1. Lineage (NCBI taxonomy): Bacteria > Bacillati > Actinomycetota > Actinomycetes > Kitasatosporales > Streptomycetaceae > Streptomyces > Streptomyces sp. NPDC000941. The sequence continues at coordinate 14,442 of NZ_JBSFMM010000207.1, read as the reverse complement.
ATCCTGCTCACCGCCTTCGGCCCGAAAGTCATCGACTTCGGCATCGCGCGCGCCATCGGCGACGACCGGCTGACCCGTACCGGCCGGGCCGCGGGCACCCCGGCCTTCATGTCGCCCGAGCAGGCCACCGGCGGCGAACACACACCGGCCGGTGATGTGTTCGCGCTGGCGGGGGTGCTGGTCTTCGCGGCGACCGGCGCCGGGCCGTTCGGCAGCGGGCAGCCGGCCGATCTGCTCTACCGGGTGCGGTACGGGGAGCCGGAGCTGACCGCGGTCCCGGACGGGCTGCGGCCGGTGCTGCGGCGCTGCCTCGCCAAGGATCCGGCGCGGCGCCCGGGCACGGACGAGTTGCGTGCCCAACTGCACGACGGCGATGGGCAGTTCGCAGATCATCTGCCGGAGGTCCTGCTCGCGGACATCGCCCGGCGCTGCGTCGAGGCGTACGAGATCGAGCCGCGGCGCCTGTCCGCGCCCGCCGAATCCCCTGAGCCCGCCGAGTCCGCCGAGCCCGCCCTGGCGTCCGACGCCCGGCTACGGCGCCCGTCACGGCGGATGGCGCTGGCCCTGGCCGGCGGGGGCGCGCTGGCGCTCGCGGGCGCGGGGTACGCCGCGTGGTCGTGGCGGTCGTCGGGTGGCGGTTCGGGCCCGGGCCCTGACACCGGGCCGAGCCCCACCGCGCGCGCCGCCAACGTGCCACCGGACGCGGCGTGGCGGCGGGAGACACCTGAGATCAGCCTCCGCGAAGCCCCGCAGATCGTGGGCTCCGCGGTGGTCCTGCTCACGGACGACGGCACGCTGGCTCTGGACGCGAGGCGCGGCACCCGGCTGTGGACCTCCGACACCATGGACTTCGGCTGCGCGGCGGTGCCCTGACGGCGATGCCCGTGTTCTGACCCGGCGGATTTCCTCGGCTCACCGATTTTCTGTTATCGCCCGCGCCGCGCCGCGTCTCCTGTGCGTACGGATCCGAACCCGAGGAGCACAGCAGTGGCAGCAGACATCAGCCGCAGGAACATCTTGAAGATCGCCGGGGCCGCGGCGGGTGCCGGAGGCATCGGTACGGTCGTCGGTGCGGCGGGCCAGGCCTCGGCGGCCGGGGCCTTCGCGCACCCGGGGATGCTGCACACCCGGGCGGACCTCGACCGGATGGCCGCCAAAGTGAAGGCGGGGGCCGCCCCCTACAAGGCGGGCTTCGCCCGGCTGACCGCCAACCCCCACGCGGGGGCGGGCTGGAAGGCCAATCCGCAGCCGACCGTCTACCGGGGTTCGGGCTCGCCGGAGAACTACCGCACCCTCTACAACGACATCCACGCCGCCTATCAGAACGCCCTGCGCTGGCACATCACCGGCGACACCGCGCACGCGGACACCGCCCGCGATGTCCTCAACGCCTGGTCGGCCAAGTTGACCGGGCTGGACGGCTCCGCCGACCGGTTTCTCGCGGCGGGCCTGTACGGCTACCAGTTCGCCAACGCCGCCGAGCTGATGCGCGGCTACGAGGGGTTCGAGCTGGCCCGCTGCCAGACCACGGTCCGCGAGGTGTTCTGCGCGCTCAGCGAGGACTTCCTCAGCCGCCACAACGGCGCGTACATCACCAACTACTGGGCCAACTGGGATCTGACGGCCATGGCCTGCGTGCTGGCCACGGGCATCCTGTGCGACGACCGCGCCACGGTCAACCGTGCGGTGAGCTACTTCAAGCACGGCGAGGGCATGGGCTCGATCAAGAACGCCATCCCCGTCATACACTCCGACGGCCTCGCCGAATGGGTCGAGGCGGGCCGCGACCAGGGGCACGCCCTGCTCGGCGTCGGGCTGATGGGCACCGTCTGCGAGATGGCCTGGAACCAGGGCATCGACCTGTACGGATACGACGACAGCCGCTTCCTCAAGGGCGCCGAGTACGTCGCCGAGTGGAGCCTGGGCGGGGATGTCCCCTTCACCCCCTACAGCCGACGGAAGGGCGCGCCCGGCGTCTGGTCGGGGACGGAGACCGTCACCAGGGCCGCGGACGCCGACCCGGCGATGGTCAGGCCCGTCTGGGCCATGATCGCCAACCACTACACCAAGCGCCGGGGCCGGCCGGCGCCGTATATCACCCGGATCGCCGCCAAGGCCGCCCCGGAGGGCGGTGGCGGCGACTACGGCCCCAACAGCGGCGGCTACGACCAACTCGGCTTCGGCACCCTGTGCTTCACCCGGGACCGCACCTCGACTCCGGCCCCTTCCTCCTCCCCTTCCGCCTCCGCCGCGTCGTCCTCCGCCGCGCCCTCCTCGGCCCGGCCGCAGGGCGGCCGAGGCGACCTGGCGGCCACCGGCTCGGGTGAGCTGGTCGGGGTCGCCGCGGCCGGCGGGGTCGCCGCCCTCGCGGGCGGGCTGCTCCTACTGCGCCGCCGCGGCCGGGCCCGTGGCAAGGCGTCGTAACAGACCTGGTCAGTCGGTGTCGGCGGCGGTCGACCGGTAGTCGAACCAGTCGAAGGCGGCGCTGCCTTCGGTGACGTACATGCCGATCACCCGGCCGGTGAAGCCGCCGCCGACCTCGGGCAGGGATTCTGGTGTGGTGGGGCACTGGTAGCTGACGATGACCTCACCGATGCCCCACCGTCCGCCCCCGGGCGGGTCCGACAGTCATCGGTCCTCGACGGCACCGTCAGGTCGTCGTTCATGACTCGTGCGGTACAAGTGTCACGCCGGGCGCCACCACCTGTCCGCGCCTTCGCAAGAGCTTGCTGGCGTCGTCAATCGCTCGGCCGTACGGCGGAGGCGGTGAGCCGAGCCGTCCACGCCCGGCGCCCTTCCCCGAGTCGTTCTCACCGTCGACGGTGACGCAGACTCCACCGGCCTCGCTGACCAGCTGCCGAAGACGCGCGCTCGCTGCGCCAATATGGCTGATACGACCCCAGTCGGCAACGAGGCAGACGAGACTGCGGCCTTGCCCTTGCGCCTCCATCGCAGCAACCATGCCGCGCCAGTTGGGTCGACGGTCCGTCAGGGCGGCATCGCCGCGGTCAATCCACTGACCGGCGACGTCCCATTTCATCCTGGCCGCGTAGTCCCGACACTTCGCGATTCGCTCATTCACACTGCCCGTCTGCGCCGTCGCCTCACGGTCGTAGATGAAGGCGACAGTCACGCTGTCCGCCGCATCCTCTGCCACTGGTCACTCCCCGGCTTGTCGTCGTTACCGTCTGCACCTAGGCAACTACCGACGGGCCATGATCAGTTAGCACAAACCTGGCACAACGGATCGTCAGATCTGGTTGTACGCAAGGACGAACGCCCTTGCGCATGGGATGGTGGGATCATGCAGAGCGCACCGTCAGCGGGCGAGAACATCGGGGTTCTGCGGAAGGTTCGCGGAATTGGCCAAGCGAAGCTTGCGCGTCACATGGACATCTCGCTTTCGTACCTGAGCAAGATCGAAACTGGTCTGCGTCCGGCGACTCCTCCCCTCGTTGCTGCCGCGGCGTCCGCCTTGCATGTGACGACTGCGAGGATCTACGGCGATCCCTTCGCCGACCCCTCCAAGCAGCATGAGCTGATGAACGATCTCCGTACCGTCGTCCGTCGACACACCTTGCCCAGAGAGGATGTTCCGCCCCCGGCCGTACTGGCTGCCTCTCTGAAAGAAGCTGCCCAGTTGCGGGCAGACACCGACTACCTGTCGCTGCTCCAGAAGCTGCCGCGGCTGCTCGGGCAGGCCACCGCAACCGCCATGGCGTCCGGTGGCGACGCCGTGGCGTGGGGCCAGGTGGCCGACGTCTACAGCTGCGCCTACGCCGTGGCTCACCGATTCCGCCAGCCTGACCTGGCAGACATGATCGTCTCACGGCAGACGTGGGCGGCACAGCAGACATGGAACCCCAGCGCCGAAGCGGCTGCCGCATGGAACGAGGCCGGAACGTACCAGTCAGCCGGCGAGTACGCAGACGGCCTTGCCATCGTTGAACGGGCCATCGTGCGCTACGAGTCCGCTCCCGGTGACGGCCTGGAGCACATCGTCCACCTCGGATCGCTCCATCTCCGCGGCATCGTCCTGGCGTCCCGACACGAGGACGCAAACACCACCGCGGACCACGTCCGCAAGGCAAGAGCACTGGCCGAGCGGATCAAGGGCCCTGACCTGCTTCAGCACAATCTGACGTTCGGCCCGGGTAACACAGCCCTCTATGAACTGGCCGCACAGATTGAGCTGAACGCACCGGACAAGGCGGCTGAGGTAGCGGGTCCCCTACTGAAAGAACCTCCTGCCGGCCTCAAGCCATCTCGGATCGGTCGACTGGCGATCGACGCCGCCCGCGCCCGTCTGGCAACGAAGGATCTCACCGGCACGGAGGACGCGTTGAAGTACGCATTCCGCATCGCCCCGCAGATGGCGGAGATCCACCCCATGGCCCGGGAGGTCCTGCGCGTCCTCTGGACCATGCACCAGCGCAGCCGTCCGGATCTCCTGGTCATGGCAAAGCGGGCAGGGCTCGCCAGCTGACTCAGTGCGTGCCTGCCGTCGGCGGTTATCGCGACCGCCATCACCTCACCGGTGGCGAGCGCGTGTCGGCGCTCGCCGGTGTTGGTGTTCCACACCCATGCACCGTCCCAGCCGCCCGCGACCACGAATTCGTCCGTCGCGGCGACATCAGTGAGCGCCCTGCCTTCGTATGCCAGTCTCCGGATCACCGTCCAGCTGGCGGGATCCCAAACCAGGAGGTCAAACTTATCGGCGGTCACCAGAAGGCCGTCGGCGGTCAGCGACAGACGCGCGACCGCTTCCTCCGGCTTCACTTTGACCACATCGCCGGTGGGCAAGGACACGACGAACAGACCGTAGTCGGTGGCGGCCACGCAGGTGTCACCGTCGGGGAGCACGACCAACGCCGTCGCCCGGGTGGGCAGCTCGGCCGTGACCAGCGGCGTCACCGGTTCGATCAGCGGTGGGCCGGACAACCGGACCAGTTGGGGACCAGACATGAATCTCAACGGCACCTTTCTCGTCGCCGGACGGGGACAAAGTAACTTGCTCAGGCCGCCGCTATCGCGGCGGTGTCGGTTGTACATTCGACGTCCACTCCGTGGGACTGCCCCGTTTTGTCAGGGTCACCCGACCGTACTCTGATGCCCATGCCTGACTCGCTGGTCGACATGATGCTTACTCATGAGTCGCGCCAACCCGACCGAATCGCCTATCGCTATCTCGCCACAGGAGACTGCGACGGGGAGATTCAGGAATTGTCGTACGGGCGGCTGGGCCGGCGTTCCCGGGCCATCGGCGCCTGGCTTCAGGAGCGCGGTCTCGCCGGTTCCCGTGCGCTGCTGCTGTATCCGCCCGGCGCCGAATTCATCTGCGGCTATATGGGGTGTCTCTCGGCCGGGGTCATCGCGGTGCCGGGCGTGCCGGCGCAGGGGCGCAGGCAGAACCACCGGGCCCTGACCAGGATGAAGCGTCTGATCGCCGACGCGGATGTCAAGGTGATCCTGGGCGGTCGGCAGGTCATCGAGTCCCTGGCCGGCATGGCGGAGGACTTTCCCCAACTGGCCGACATCGTCTGCGTCATCACCGAGGAAATACCCGACGAGGCGGAGAATTCCTGGCAGGCTACGGAAATCAGGCCGGATTCGGTCGCCTTTCTCCAGTACACATCCGGCTCGACCTCGGCTCCGCGCGGCGTGGCCGTGACGCATGGCAATCTGATGGACAACCAGCGGGTCCTCACGGAGGGGTTCGGGCACAGCCCCGACGCGATCGCCGAGTGCGGCGGGGAGCTCTTCGTCAGCTGGCTGCCGGTGTATCACGACATGGGACTCATCGCCCCCGTGCTCAACACCCTTTACCTGGGCGGGACGTCCACCCTCTTCTCCCCGCTGCATTTCCTGCAACGGCCCGAGCGCTGGTTGACCGCCATCTCGCGGTACCGCCCGCACACCAGCGGGGCGCCCAACTTCGCTTACGAGCTGTGTCTGCGGCATGCCACGCCCGAGCTCATGGACCGTCTCGACCTGGAGCCGTGGCGGGTGGCGTTCAACGGCGCCGAGCCGGTACGGGCCGCGACGCTGCGGCGGTTCTGCGACACCTTCGCCGCCGCCGGCTTCCGGCGTGAGGCCTTCCTCCCATGCTACGGGCTCGCGGAGGCGACCCTGATGGTGAGCGGCAGTTCGGTGGGCGCGCCGCCGACGCTGGTCAGCAGGTCCGATATCGGTTCGCTCGGTTCGCGACCCGGGACGGCGGACGCGGAACTGGTCGGCTGCGGCCGGCCGGGCCCCGGTATGACGGTACTGATCGCCGACGCCGAACGCCTGGAGGAGTGCCCCGAAGGCGAGGTCGGCGAGATCTGGGTCGCCGGGGAGAGCGTCGCCCGCGGCTACTGGCGCAACACTCTCGCGACCCGCGAGGTGTTCCGGGCGTCGCTGAAGGACGGCAGGAGCGGTTTTCTGCGGACGGGCGACCTGGGATTCCTGCGGGACGGGGAGCTGTTCATCACCGGCCGGATCAAGGACCTGATGGTGATCGACGGGCGCAACCACTACCCCCAGGACCTGGAGTTGTCGGCCGAGATGTCCCACCCCGCGCTCCGGCCCGGCTGCACCGCCGCGTTCTCCGTCGAGGACGGGGGGCTGGGTGAGCAGCCGGTCGTCGTCGCGGAGGCGGCGCCGGAGGCCGCGCCGGAATTCGACAAGATCACCGCGCTGATCCGCAGCACGATCGGCGAGGCCCACGGCCTGTCGGTGCGGGACGTCGTCCTGGTCAGCCCCGGCACCATCCCCAAGACGTCCAGCGGCAAGATCCAGCGCCGCGCCTCCCGGACCGCGTATCTAGAGGGGACGCTGTCCGTCGTCGGCACCCCCGACACCGTCGTCGGCTAGCCCATGTCCACACGGAAGTTCACCGAGGCCTCCGCCGAGGCCGTCCAGGCGTGGCTGGTGCGAGCCGTCGCCGACCGAGCCGGGCTCGATCCGCTGCGGGTCGAGATCGAGCGGCCGATCGCCGAATTCGGCCTGGGGTCGCGCGATCTGGTGGCGCTGGCCGTGGGCCTGTCCGAGCAGGTCGGCCGTGAGCTGGATCCGTCCCTCCTCTACGACCACCCCACCATCTTCTCGGTCGCCGCAGCGCTGTCCAGCGCCGGCCCCGCCCGTACGCCCGGCGTGTCCCCCGTATCCGTCGGGTCCGGCCCGTCCGGTGTGTCCGGTGCGTCCTCCGTGGGCGACATCGCGATCATCTCGATGGCCTGCCGCTTCCCCGGGGGCGCCGACGACCCGGAAGGGCTGTGGCGGCTCCTGGCCGCGGGTGAGGACGTCATCGGCGAGGTCCCCGCGGGCCGTTGGAACACCCAGGCGCTGTACGACCCGGACCCGGAGGCCACCGGCAAGGCGTACACCCTGCGCGGCGGGTTCCTCACCGGCATCGACCGCTTCGACGCCTCGTTCTTCGGCATCGCGCCGCGCGAGGCGGCCGCGATGGACCCGCAGCAGCGGCTGCTGCTGCAGACCGGCTGGGAGGCGATCGAGCGGGCCGGGATGGTTCCCAGGGCGCTGAGCGGCAGCTCCACCGGTGTCTATCTGGGCCTGTACGACAGCGGTTATCTGGCCTCGGCCGGGCTCGGCCGGCTGGACGGGCACGTCGGCACGGGCGCGGCGGCGAGCGTCGCCTCCGGCCGGCTCGCCTACGCACTGGATCTGCGCGGCCCGGCCGTGACGGTCGACACCGCCTGCTCCTCCTCGCTGGTCGCCCTGCACCTGGCCGCGCGGGCGCTGGCGGCCGGCGAATGCGACCTCGCCCTGGCCGGCGGCGTCACGCTGATGGTCACCCCGCGCGGCCACGTCGAGTTCAGCAGGCTCCGCGGGCTGTCGCCCACCGGGCGGTGCCGGCCGTTCTCGAACGACGCGGACGGCGTGGTGTGGGCCGAGGGCTGCGGCCTGGTGCTGCTCAAGCGGCTGGCCGACGCGCGCCGGGACGGCGACCGGGTCCTCGCGGTCGTCAAGGGCTCGGCGATCAACCAGGACGGCCGCAGCCAGGGGCTGAGCGCCCCCAGTGGCCCGGCGCAGGAGCGGGTCGTACGCGCCGCCCTGGCCGCGGCGGGCCTGGAACCGCACGACGTGGACCACGTGGAGGCGCACGGCACCGGCACCCGGCTCGGCGACCCCATCGAGGGCCGCGCGCTGGCCTCCGTCTTCGGCCCCGGCCGCCCGGCCGACCGGCCGCTGGGCGTGGGGTCCATGAAGTCGAACATCGGCCACGCGCAGGCCGCGGCGGGGATCGCCGGCGTCATCAAGATGGTGCTGGCCCTGCGGCATGAGCTGCTTCCGGCGTCGCTGTACGCCGAGCACCCGACCGAGCGGATCGACTGGGCGGGCGGCGGTCTGGAGGTGGCAGGACATGCGCGGGCGTGGCCGCGCGGCGAGCGGGTGCGCCGAGCCGGGGTGAGCGCGTTCGGGATCAGCGGGACCAACGCGCATGTGGTGATCGAGGAGGCGCCCGAGGACCTGACGCCGTCCGCCGTGCCGTCCGCGCCGTCCGCGCCGTCTCGGCGGGACAACACTGGCGGTGAGCGGCCCGAGGCAACGCTGTTCCCGCTGTCGGCCCGCGGCCTGTCCGCGCTGCGCGGACAGGCCGGCCGGCTCCTCGACGCCCTGACGGCGGCCGAACCGGGCCCGCCCCTGTCGGCCGTCGTCGCGACGCTGGCGCATCACCGTACGCACTTCGAGCGGCGCGCCGTCGTCGTCGCGCGCCACCGCGACGAGCTGCTGAGCGGGTTGCGCGGCCTGGCGTCGGGGCAGGCCGACGAGAACCTGGTCGTGGAGGCGCGGGAGACGCTTCCGCCGGGGAAGCTGGCCTTTGTGTTCCCCGGCCAGGGCGCGCAGTGGGCCGGGATGGCCCGTGATCTGCTGGCCCGCTCCGCGCTGTTCGCGGACGAGCTCGACCGCTGTGACGCCGCCCTGCGCCCGTACACGGACTGGTCGGTCACGGCCGTGCTGCGCGGCGACGCGCAGGCACCTCCGCTGGAGCGGGTCGATGTCGTCCAGCCGGTGCTGTTCGCCGTCATGGTGTCCCTGGCGGCGGTGTGGCGGGCCCGCGGGGTGCGGCCGGACGCGGTGGTGGGGCACAGCCAGGGCGAGGTCGCCGCGGCCTGTGTCGCCGGGACTTTAAGTCTGCACGACGCGGCGGCCGTGGTGGCGCTGCGCAGCCGGGCGCTGACCGGTGTGGTGGGGGCGGGCGCCATGGCCGTGGTGGCCCTGCCGTCCGAAGAAGTCGAGGCCCGCCTTGCGGAGCTGGCCGGGAAAGTGTCCGTCGCGGCCGTCAACAGCGGCAGGTCGACGGTGGTGGCCGGGGATGTGGCGCCGTTGGAGTCGCTGCTGGCCGGCCTGGAGTGGGAGCAGGTGTTCACCCGGCGGCTCGGTGTCGACTACGCGTCGCACAGCGCGCAGGTCGAGCCCGTACGCGAGGCGATCCTGTCCGAACTCGACGGCATCGTCACGTACCCGGCGTCCGTGGCGTGGTATTCGACGGTGTTCGGCGGGCCGGTCGGCGAGGAGTTGGAGGTCGACTACTGGTACCGCAATCTGCGCGAGCCGGTCCGCTTCGCCGCCACCGTGGAGCGCATGATGGCCGACGGTTACCGGTACTTCGTCGAGCTCAGCCCGCATCCGTCGCTGCTCACCGCCCTGCGGACGGTCGCCGAGGACACCGGAGGCGACCTGGTCGCCGTCGGTTCCCTGCGGCGCGACGAGGACGGGCCCACGTGTCTGGACCGGGCGGCGGCCGAACTGCATGTCCACGGGCGGGAGATCGACTGGTCGCGGCTGGTCGCCGATGGCGCGTGGGCCGAGTTGCCGACGTACGCATGGGATCCGCAGCGCTACTGGACCGAGCCCGACTCCTCGGCCGACGCCTGGGGCCTGCTCCCCCGCGCCGGACATCCGCTGCTCGGCGTCCAGCTGCAGTCGCCGGACGCGACGCGCTGGACGTTCCGCGGCGAATGGTCCCGCACCACGGCGGAATGGCTGCCCGACCACCTGGTGTTCGGGCAGGTCGTGGTCTCGGGGACCACCCTGGCGGAGCTGTGCCGGGCCGCGCTGGCCGTGGCCCGCCCCGACCGTACGGCCGATGTGGCCGACCTGCTGCTGCTCGCGCCGCTGACGCTGCCCGCCTCCGGCACGGTGGAGGTGTCCGTCGAGGTCGTGGCCGCGGACCCGCAAGCGGTGCCGGAGGTGTTCGTGCACAGCCGGCCGCGCGGGCCGGAGTCCGGGGCCGAGGGGTGGACCCTGCACGCCACCGCGTCGGCCGGCGAGCCCGCCACCGGGGCCTTCGGCCCGCCTCCGGTATGGCCGGAGGCGGCCGAGCCGTGCTGGGGCCCGGACACATATGCGCGTCTCGCCGAGGCGGGCCTCGGCTACGGCCCGGCGTTCCAGGGCGTACGGTCGGCGGTGCGCACCGGCGACGGGGAGCTGCTGGCCCGGCTGTCGCTCCCGTCGCACGCCCGCGATGTGGCGGATCCGTATCCGGTCCATCCGGCCCTGCTGGACGCCGCGTTGCAAGTGGCCGCCGCGTTCGACACCTCCGGCCGGGTGCTGCTCCCGGTCGCCGTCGACCGGTGCGAACTGCCGCCTGGCAACGCGACCGACCTCATCGCGTCGGTGCGGCGCACCGGCGGCACGGGGACGGATATCACGCTGGACGTGGTGCTGTGGGACCCGGATGGCCTTCCGGTGGGGCGTCTGGAGGGCGTACGGCTGCGCGCCGCCGACCCGGCGGAGCTGCGGGGCGCCGCCGAGAGCGCTCGGCATCTGTACGAGGTGGCGTGGACGGCCGTGGCCACCGAGTCCGAGCGGGGCGATGGCTGGGCCTTGCTCGCCACTTCGCACGAGCAAGTGGCGGCGGCCCTGAGCAGCCTCGACCCTGCCGGGACCGGGCTGCGTACGGCCGACACGGTGGACGCGGTGCCGGCCGGCACCGACACGCTGATCAGGCTCTGGCCGACCGTCGGCACGGAAGCCGAACCGGACACCGTTACCGAGGAGTTGACGGCTGCCGGGCTTGCCGAGCTACGTGCCCTCCTCGCTCTTCCACGGAACCGGGCGCCGTCACAGGTCGTCTGGGTGACCCATGGCGCGGTGGCGGCCGACGGCGGCGATACGGTGCCGGGCCTGGCCCAGTCGGCGCTGTGGGGCCTGGCCCGCAGCGCCCGCACCGAACACCCGGAGCTCGGACTGCGCCTGGTCGACCTCGACGGCCCCGGACCCTGGCCCGCCCTGCCCGCCGCCGTGGCCGAGCCCGACGAGCCCGAGCTCGCCCTCCGTAGCGGCCAGTTGCTCGCGCCACGCCTCGTACGCGCCCGCGCCCCGGAGTTGGGCGGCCGCGCCACGGTGGTACTCACGAACGGCACGGTCCTGGTCACCGGTGGCCTGGGCGCGGTGGGTGGGCATATCGCGCGGTGGCTGGCGAAGAGTGGCGTTCCGCGGCTGGTTCTGACCTCCCGGCGGGGCCCCGACGACCCGCGCTGCGCCGAGGTCACCGCGGAGCTGTCCGCGCTCGGCGCCGCGGTCGACGTGGTGGCATGCGATATTGCCGACGAGACAGCGCTCGCCAAGGTGCTCGGCCACATAGCCGGTGGCCGTGAACTGCCGCTGCGCGGTGTCGTCCACTGCGCGGGGCTGCTGGCCGACGGGGTGCTCGCCGAGCAGACGCCCGAGCGGTTCGCGGAGGTGCTGCGCCCGAAGGTGGCGGGCGCGGTCAACCTCCACCGGCTCACCGCCGACACGCCGCTCGACCTGTTCCTGCTGGTGTCCTCGGCCGCCGGGGTGGTGGGAAACGCCGGGCAGAGCAACTACGCGGCCGCCAATGCCTTCCTCGATCAACTGGCTCACCACAGGCGGGCATTGGGGCTGCCCGGCGTCTCCGTATCCTTCGGTCCCTGGTCGGGCGCCGGGCTCGCCGCCGAACACGCGGATCTGGAGCGGATGGCCCGGTCCGGCTATCGCGCGCTGACCCCCGATCAGGCGTGTGAGCTGGTCGAGCTCTCGCTGTCGCACCGCGCTCCGCATCTGGTCGCCTGGGCCCTGGACCGGTCGCGGCTGCGCGACACCTTCACCCATGACGGCGGCCCGGCGGCGGCGCTGTGGCGCACGCTGCTGCCCGCGCCAGAGGCCGCCCGGGGCCGCGCCGCCCTGGCGGACCGGCTCGCCCGCCTCCCGGAGACCGAGCAGGCCGAACGGGTGCGCTCCCTGATCCGCGAGGAGGCGGCCCGGGTCCTGGGGCTGCGTTCACCGGACGCCATCCGCCCCGATCAGCCGCTGCGCGAGCTGGGCATGGACTCACTCATGGCCGTCGAGCTGCGCAACCGGATCGGTGCCCGGCTCGGCTCCCGGCTGGCGGCCACCGTGTTGTTCGACCATCCGACGACGGCCCGGCTCGCGGACCATCTGCTGAACACCGTGTTCGCGTCGGCCGACCGTACGGCGAAGCGGCCCGCGCCCGGCGCCCCGGCGGCGCGTGGCGGGTCCGACGAGCCGATCGCCGTGGTCTCCATGGCCTGCCGGCTGCCGGGTGGCGTCGCCGGCCCCGAGGCGCTGTGGGAGCTGCTTGCCGAGGGCCGCGACGCGATCGGCCCGTTCCCGGCGGACCGTTGGGACGTCGCGTCGCTGTACGACCCCGATCCGGAGGCCCCGGGCAAGACGTACGCCCGGGAGGGCGGTTTCCTCCAGGACATCGACGCCTTCGACGCGGGCTTCTTCGAGATCACCCCGCGCGAGGCCGCAGCGATGGACCCGCAGCAGCGGCTGCTGCTGGAGACGGCGTGGGAGGCGCTGGAGCGCGCCGGGATCGTACCGGCCGAGCTCGCGGGCAGCACGACCGGCGTGTACGTCGGCATGTTCGGCAGCGACTACCTGGCCGGGTCCCGGCTCGACCAGTTGGACGGCCATGTCGGCACCGGGACGGCGCTCAGCGTGGCCTCGGGCCGGCTCGCCTACGCCCTGGGGCTGCACGGCCCGGCCCTGACCGTGGACACCGCGTGTTCCTCCTCGCTCGCCGCGGTGTATCTGGCCGCGCAGGCGCTGCGCTCCGGCGAATGCGATCTGGCGCTGACCGGCGGGGTGACGTTGATGGTCACGCCGCAGACGTTCGTGGAGTTCAGCCGGTTGCGGGGGCTGTCCCCGACCGGCCGGTGCCGGTCGTTCTCCGACGACGCCGACGGCGCGGTCTGGGCCGAGGGCGCGGGGATGGTGGTGCTCAAGCGGCTGGGCGACGCGCGGCGCGACGGCGACGAAGTGCTCGCCATGCTGCGCGGCACCGCGGTCAACCAGGACGGCCGCAGCCAGGGCCTCTCCGCGCCCAACGGCCCGGCCCAGGAGCGGGTCGTACGCCGGGCCCTGGAGCTGTCCGGGCTCGCGCCCGCGGACATCGACTACGTGGAGGCGCACGGCACCGGCACCACACTGGGCGACCCGATCGAGGCGGGCGCCCTGTCGGAGGTGTTCGGCGCCTCCCGCCCGCAGGGCCGCCCGCTGTACGTGGGCTCGCTCAAGTCGAACCTCGGCCATCTCCAGGCGGCTTCGGGTATCGCCGGTCTGATCAAGGTGGTGCTGGCGCTGCGCCACCAGACGCTGCCGCGCACCCTGCACGCCACCCGGCCCACCCGCCATGTGGACTGGGACAGCAGCGGGCTGCGGCTGCTGCGCGAGCAGGTGGCCTGGCCGTCGGGTGCGCGGATGCGGCGCGCCGGGGTCAGCGCGTTCGGGATCAGCGGCACCAACGTCCATGTGGTCGTGGAGGAAGCGCCACATCAGGCACCGATCCCGCAGGCCCAAGGCTCCCCGGAGCGTGGGCTGTTCGTGGTGTCCGCGCGCAGCGACACCGCCCTGCGCGGCCAGGCCGCCCGGCTCGCCGAACACCTGGCCGCGCTCCCGGCCGACGGCCTCGCGTCCGTACTGCCGGACATCGCCCATACGCTGGCCCGCCACCGCAGCCACTTCGAGCGGCGCGCGGCGGTGCCGGCCGGTGACCGGGGCGAACTGCTGGCCGGACTCGACGCGGTGGCGAGGGGGGACACGCGGGCAGACGTGTCGCTGTCGCCGTCGGGGGCCGCGCCCGAGGGCAAGGTGGCGTTCGTCTTCCCCGGACACGGCGGACAGTGGCCGGGCATGGGCGTGGAGCTGATGGCCGGCTCGGCCGCGTACCGGGAGGAGCTGTCCCGCTGCGACGAGGCGATCGCCCGCCACACCGGCTGGTCGGTGCTCGCGGTGCTGCGCGGCGAGGAAGGCGCACCCGGCCTGGAGAGGACGGATGTCCTCCAGCCGGTGCTGTTCGCGGTCAACGCCGCGCTGGTCGCCGCCTGGCGCTCCCTGGGGGTCGTACCCGACGCGGTGGTCGGCCACAGCCTGGGCGAGATCGCCGCGGCGTACGGCGCGGGCGCCCTCACCCTGGACGCCGCCGCGGCCGTGGTGGCCCGGCGGGCC
>NZ_JBSFMM010000206.1:0-19796 GCF_053599555.1 Streptomyces sp. NPDC000941 | reverse complement strand
CCGGGCGGGCGGCGGCCCGCCCGCCCGGGGGGAACCTGCGGCGCCGGGGCCAGCAGCTCGGCGTGGAGCGCGCGCAGGGCGGGGCCGGGGTCCGCGCCGAGCCGGTCCGCGATCTCGACGCGGATCGCCTCGTACGCGGTCAGCGCCTCCGCCGGACGGCCCGCGTCGCGCAGGGCACGGATCCGCAGGGCGTGCAGGGGCTCGTCGAGGGGGTGGGCGGCGCAGTCCTCGGCGAGCTGGGGCAGGGCCTGGTCGGCCCGGCCGAGGGCGAGGTCGGCCGCGATACGGCAGCGACGGGCGTCCAGCCGGCGGGCCTCGGCCCGGGCCGCCGCCGAGCCGCCGCCGGGGAGGTCGGCGAGGGCCGGGCCGCGCCACAGGGCGAGGGCGTCGTCGAGGACGGCGGCGGCCTTGGCCGGGTCGCCCTCGTCCAGGGCCCTGGCCCCCTCGTCCACGAGGCGTTCGAAGCGGTACAGATCGACGTCGTCGCGGTCGGCGCACAGCCGGTAGCCGCCGGGGACCGAGCGCACGGCGTCCTTGCCGAGGGCCCTGCGGAGGCGGCCGACGAGGGCCTGCAGCGCGCCGTTCCCGTCGGCGGGCGGGTCGGCGTCCCAGATCTCCTCGATCAGCGCGCCGGTGGTGTGCGCCCGTCCGGGGTACAGCGCCATTACGGCCAGCAGCGCGCGCAGACGGGTGCCGCCGAGCGCGACGGGGGTGCCGTCGTCGCGACGGGCCTGGGTGGTGCCGAGTATGGCGTAGCGCACCGACCTATTGTCATGCACGGCGGCGGCTGGTCCGCTCAGCTGTTCGCCCCCTTTGACAACAGGCCTTAGCATCTGCCACCGGAACTCACCGCACCTCGGTCGACGTTTCCCGGTCACCGCACCGCGCACACGCCCCGACCGCACAGCCGCACCCCCCACGGAGAGACTTCACGCATGGCCACCGCAGTCAGCCGCCGCAATCGGCGGATCAGTCCCGTGTTCCTCGGCTTGGTCGCGATCATGGGCGTGTCCGGATGGGCGGTGTGGACGGACTTCTCGGCGAGCCCCGGCTTCGCCGTCTTCCTCTTCGTGGTCTCCGGCTGGATCGTGTCGCTGTGCCTGCACGAGTACGCCCATGCGCGCACCGCGCTGCACGGCGGTGACATCTCGATCGGCGCCAAGGGCTATCTGACCCTCAACCCGCTGAAGTACACGCATGTGGCGCTGAGCATCGTGCTGCCCGTGATCTTCGTGATCATGGGCGGCATCGGGCTCCCCGGCGGGGCGGTGTTCATCGAGCGGCACCGCATCCGCGGCCGCTGGAAGCACAGCCTGATCTCGGCCGCCGGGCCTCTGACGAATGTCGCGTTCGCCATCGTGCTGACCGCGCCGTTCTGGCTCGGCGTGGACGGTGTGCCCGAGGTGTTCCGCTACGCGCTCGCGTTCCTGGCGATGCTCCAGGTCACCGCGGCGATCTTGAACTTTCTCCCGATCCCGGGGCTCGACGGGTACGGGGTGATCGAGCCGTGGCTGTCGTACCGCGTACGGCGACAGGTGGAGCCGTACGCTCCGTTCGGCCTGATCGCGGTGTTCGGCGTGCTGTGGATACCGGAGGTCAACACGGTCTTCTTCGACGCCATCGACGCGGTGATGCGGGCGCTGGGCATCTCGGACTGGGAGACGTACTGGGGTCAGCAGTTCTTCCGCTTCTGGAAGGGCGAGCCCCAGCTGTACTAGGCCAATTTTTAGGGCTCCGTTCGCCTCCGGGGCGCCTTAGCCCCTGTCGACGGTCGACCGTGCTCGGCCCTTCGTTCCTCAGGGCCTCCGCGCGCTCTCCCTTTCGACAGCGGCGCGCCCCTTCGGCTCACTCACGCCGCGGCCTCCCGGGCGCCCTCTGCGGCGGCGGCCCGGTCGATCTTGGCCTTGCGCAGGTAGTACCAGGTCATATTGGAGGAGAGGCCCGCGAGCAGGATCCACACGACGCCGATCCAGCTGCCCCGCGCGAAGGACACGACCGCCGCGACGGCGGCGAGAACGCAGACGGCGAGGGCGTAGAGGGCCAGTCGGGGCATGGGGTCGGCTCCTGTCCGGGGGTGTGTCAGTCCCGGACATTGTCCCCCATGCCCCGAGCCCGCGGTCCGTGGCCCCACGCCCCGCCCCCGCTGTCCGTGGCCCGGTCAGACGTCGGTGATCCGCAGGCCCGCGTGCGCCTTGTAGCGGCGGTTCGTCGAGATCAGGTTGGCGACCAGCGACTCGACCTGGTGGGCGTTGCGCAGCCGCCCCGCGAATACGCCCCGCATCCCGGGGATCCGGCCCGCCAGCGCCTGCACCAGGTCCGTATCGGCGCGGCTCTCGCCCAGCACCATCACATCCGTGTCGATCCGCTCGACCTCGGGGTCCTGCAGCAGCACCGCCGACAGATGGTGGAAGGCGGCCGTCACCCGCGAGTCGGGCAGCAGGGCCGCGGCCTGCTCGGCGGCGCTGCCCTCCTCGGGCTTGAGCGCGTAGGCGCCCTTCTTGTCGAAGCCGAGCGGGTTCACACAGTCGACAACGAGCTTGCCGGTCAGCTCCTCGCGCAGCGCCTCCAGGGTCTTGCCGTGGCCCTCCCACGGCACCGCGACGATCACGACATCGCTGCGCCGCGCGCATTCGGCGTTCTCCGCGCCCTCGATGCCGTACTCCGCGCCGCCCAGCTCCTCGGCCGCGGTGCGCGCCCGCTCCGCGGCCCGGGAGCCGATGATGACCTTCTGGCCCACCCGGGCCAGCCGGTACGCCAGCCCGCGCCCCTGGTCGCCGGTGCCGCCGAGCACCCCGACGACCAGGTCGGACACATCGGGCAGCTCCCAGGGGTCCTTGGCCGGGGCCTTCTTCGCAGGAGCCGCGTCACCAGCAGCAGTAGAAGTCATGACAGCGATACTGACACGCCCGATGACGCGGACACGCCCCGGTCACGCCTTGACGCTGCCCTCCGTCAGCCCGGTGCGCCAGTACCTCTGCAGAACCCCCATCAGCACCATCAGCGGCAGTACGGACAGGAAGGCCCCGCCGACCGTGTACTGGTAGAGCTCGGGCTGCCGGTCCGCGTACCCCTGCCAGGAGGTGAGCCCCAGCTGGATCGGGTACAGATCGGAGTCCGAGAGCATCACCAGCGGCAGGAAGAAGTTGTTCCAGATATGCACGAACTGGAACAGGAACACGGTCACCAGCGCCGGGGTCATCAGCCGCAGCCCGAGCGTGGAGAAGATCCGCGCCTCGCCCGCGCCGTCGATCCGCGCCGCCTCCAGCAGTGAGTCGGGCACGGCGGCGGCCGCGTAGATCCGGCACAGATAGACCCCGAAGGGGCTGACCACGCTGGGCAGCAGCACCGCGGCATAGGTGTTGGCGAGCCCCATCTCGCTGAAGAGGAGATACAGCGGGAGGGCGAGTGCGGTGCCCGGGATGAGCACTCCGGCGAGGATGACGTTGAAGATGCCCTCCCGCCCGGGGAAGGGGAACTTGGCCAGGGCGTAGCCGGCGGCGGCCGACAGCAGGGTGGCGGCGAGCGCGCCGACGCCCGCGTACATCAGGCTGTTGGCGAACCAGCGGACGTAGATGCCGTCGTCGTAGGTCAGCACCCGGTGCAGATAGTCGATGGGGTGCGGATCGTGAAACCAGAAGCCGAACGTGCCGAAGAGGTCGCTGCTGGACTTGGTCGACGACACCACGAGCCAGTAGACCGGGACCAGGAAGTAGACGGCCGCGACGGCGAGCAGCGAGAGGGTGATGATGCGGTAGCGCAGCGGCGGCTGCCGGACGTCGCTGCGACGGCCGGGACGGCGCGGCTGGCTCGGCCCGGTGCCCGGCGCCGGGGTGCCGTCGGATCCGTCCGCCGGGATCTGCTGGGTGACCTCGGTGCTCACCTACTCGTCCCGCCCTTCCCCTTGGCCCCTTTGGACCCTCTGGGCTTTTTGGGTTCTCGCTGTCCCACGAGCCTGAGGAAGCTGAAGGACAGTACGCAGGCGACGAGTGCGAGCAGCACCGCCTCGGCCGCCGCGATGTGCTGGTTGTTGCTGGTGAACGCCTCGTTGTAGGCGGCCAGATTGGGTGTGTAGCCGGAGTCGATGGAGTTGCTGAGCGGTTTGAGCACCTTGGGTTCGGCGAACAGCTGGAGGGTGCCGATGATGCTGAAGACGGTGGTCAGCACGAGCGCGGGCCGGATCAGCGGCAGCTTGATGTGCCAGGCGATCTGCCAGGCCCTGGCCCCGTCGATACGCGCCGCCTCGTACAGCTCACCGGGCACGGACTTCAGCTGCGCGATCAGCACCAGCATGTTGTAGCCGGTGAACTGCCAGGTCACGATGTTGGCGATGGACCACAGCACGGTGCCGCGGGACAGGAAGTCCACGTCCCAGCCCGCCGAGTGGGCCATCTCCACCAGGGGGCTGATGCCCGGTACGTAGAGGAAGCCCCACAGGATCGAGGCGATGACGCCGGGCACCCCGTACGGCAGGAAGAAGGCCGTCCGGAAGAAGCCGACCCAGCGGGCGGAGGCCGCCTCCAGCAGCAGTGCGAGCCCGGTGGCCAGCACGATCATCACCGGGATCTGGACGGCGCCGAACAGCAGCACCCGCCCGAATCCGGCGGTGAAGCGGTCGTCCTCCAGTGCGTATGTGTAGTTGGAGAGGCCCGCCCAGACTTCCTTGGTCTCGCCGCCGAGGCCGAGCGCGCCGGTGCGCTCGACCTTCAGCAGACTCTCGTACAGGGCATAGCCGATGGGCGCGATGAAGCACAGCAGGAACAGCGCGAGGAAGGGCAGCAGAAACCCGGCAGCTGCCCGCGCGCTGCGGGCCTCCGTGTGGGTGGGGCGTCTCACCCGGCCTTCACCTGCAGTCCCTTTTCCTTCAGGTCGCTGATCGTGTCGCCCTGCACCTTCTTCAGCACGGACCGGAAGGAGCCGCCGTCGCCCAGGGCCGCGGTGAAGGCGTCGCCGAGCCGCTGGTAGAGGGTGTCGGTGGCCGGGCCCCAGCGCCAGCTGGTGTCCACGCCCTTGCTCGCGGCGTCGAACACCTTGCTGTACTCCTGGCCGCCCATGAAGTCCTTGTGCACATCCAGCTGGGAGGTGGTGTAGCCCTGTTTGGCGGCGGGGGTGCCATAGCCGTTGTCAATAAGGAGCTTGATCGACTCGGGGTCGGTGTTGAGCCAGATCGCGAACTTGAGCGCGTCCTGGGGGTACTTGCTCTTGGCGAAGACCGCGGTGGTGGAGCCGCCCCAGTTGGCGAACGCCCCGTCGCCCTTCTTCCACTGCGGCATGGGCACGACCCGCCACTTTCCGCTGGTCTTCGGGGCGTTGCCGACCAGCAGCGCATCGCCCCAGCTGGCGCCGAGCCAGGAGGCCATCGCGCCGGTCTGGACGTCCTTGTACCAGGCGTTCTGCCGGTCCGGGATGGTCTTGATCAGCTTCTGCTTGACCAGCGCCTCCCAGTAGTCGGCGACCTTACGGGTCGGCTCGTCGTCGATGCTCACCAGCCAGGTGTCGCCCTCGGAGCCGAACCAGCGCGCCCCGGCCTGCCAGGCCAGGCCCGCGAAGCGGTTGCCGTTGGTCGCCGAGAAGGTCTCGATCCAGGCGCCCTTCTTACGGATCGCCTTGGCCGCCGCCTCGTACTCGTCCCAGGTGGTGGGCGGCTCGATGTCCCACTTGTCGAACAGGTCCTGACGGATGAACAGGCCCATCGGCCCTGACGCCTGCGGTACGGCGTAGACCGCCTTGCCGAACACCGACTGCTGCCACTGCCAGCCGACGAACTGGTCCTTGTACTTGTCGACCCCGTACTTGGTGAGGTCCAGCAGCCCGTTGTCGATGAGGAAGCTGGGCACGACCGGGTACTCGATCTGGCCGAGGTCCGGCGGGTTGCCCGCCTTGATCGCGGCGTGCATCTTCGCGTACTGGGCGCCGTCCACGGCCGAGACCTTCTCGACCTCGACCTGAACCTCGGGGTTCTTGCTGTTCCACAGGTCGACGGGCTTGTCGATGCCCGGCACCCAGGACCAGAAGGTCAGCGAGATCTTCTCGCCCTTCTTACGGCCCTTGGGCTCGTCGTCCCCGTCGTCCGAGCCACAGCCCGCGAGGGCGAAGCCGGCCGCCACGGCGGCCGCGCCGCCCAGAACGGCGCGCCGCCCGGGGGCCTGGAGGGGACCGTGAGAACTGTGGTGGTGCATCTTGCTCATACCAGCTCCTTCACCGGAATGCGCCGGAAGGTGATCGTCGAGTAGGCGCTGAAGTCGCCGGTCTCGTACAGCAGTCCGACGGTCGCGCCATCGATCCTGACCAGATCGGAGTAGGCGGCCGGCAGCCCGTCGACGGTGTGCGCGGGCCGCCAGGTGACCCCGCCGTCACGGCTCGCCCGTACGGTCATCAGGGCCCGGTAGCCGGGGTCGGCGGGCCCTGAGAACAGCAGCACGTCCGGGCCCCCGGGGTCGCTCGGACCAACAGGAAGGTCCAGGTGCAGCACGCTGCCCTCGACGACCGGCGCGACCAGCCCGGCCTGTGGCCTGAAGGGCTTGGTGAGGGTCGCGCCGCCGTCGGACGAGTAGGCGTCGGCCCGGTTGCCGGGCGCGTTCGCGTCGCTGCGGGTGTTGAAGTAGACGCGGCCATCTGGGAGTTCGGCCGCGGTGGTCTCGTTCGCGTTGATGTAGCCGTCGGGGTTGTCCTCGACGTATCCGATCCGCCAGGTGGCGCCGTCGTCGTCGCTGAGCAGATCGTGCCCGCCGTCGTACTTCCCCTCGGCCCCGGTGTCCCCGGCCACGGTCGGCGGCGTCGAGTGGTTGCCGGGGACGACGATCCGGCCCGGCCAGGAGCCATGGCGTAACCGCAGGGCGTGGCCGGGCGTGGTGGCGTACCAGCGCCACTCCGGCCGCTTCGCCTCACCGGTGATCTCCCGGGCCGCGCTCCAGCTCGCCCCGTCGTCGTCGCTGTGCGTCACCCACACCCGACGCCCGTCGGCCGCGGACACCTCGCCGAGCCGGATCCGGGTCTCGGTGGCGGAGGCGGCGCTGGTCACATGGACCAGGACGACCCGGCCGCCGGCGGTGACCACGGGCGCCGGATTCCCGGCCGTGCCGTCGCCGTGCTGCGCGACGACCTGTAAGGGCCCCCAGGTCCGGCCGCCGTCGGCCGAACGCCTGAGGACGAGGTCGATGTCGCCGTGGTCGGCGGAGGACCCCACCCGCCCCTCGGCGAAGGCCAGGAGCGTCCCGGCCGCCGTCGCCACCACCGCCGGAATGCGGTAGCTCGCATACCCGTCGGCCCCCGCCCGGAACGGCACGGAGACCTCGTACGCGCGCGCTGCCACACCGCTTGCCATCCGACCCCCTTCCCGCTCAGTCTCGCGGCGCTTCTATGCGCGGGCTTCCCTCGTCACTGCTCGCTCCTCCGTCGCTGCGCGGCTCCTCAGTCCAGCCCGCACAGCGCCCCGAGACACGCTCGTTCCGCCGATGCCCCGTTGCAATCGAGTGCCGCCGCTGAAAATGACCGGACGTAGGACGTCCCTTGTGTGCGGCGACCTTAGGGTTCGCCTCACAGAGCGTCAAGGGACGGCACATGAACACTTGGCGGTGGATCCGTCGAAAGATGCAGGGAGCCGCCTCCGATCTCGTCCGCCGGGCGGAGGTTCCGTCAGGCGGCCGCCCATAGCGTCGCGTTATGACCAACGCTCTCAAGCAGCTCCTGGAAGGAAGCGCCACTCTCGCCGTCGGGCTGGCGCTGTGGCTGTTCGCCGGGGACGTCGAACTCCACGTCATAACCCTCACCAAGGTCGGGTTCGTGATGATGTGCTGGGGCGGCGCCCAGCTGCTCTACGGTTCGTATCTGAGCCTGGGCGGACAACGCTCAAAGGGGTGAGACCGGCCCGAATCGCCCCCGCCGCCCCGCGCGGCCCGGCAGGATCCCCATGCCATGGACGCCGTACGGGTCGCGCTGCTGCGCGACGTACTCGCCGGAACCGAATGGCTGCGCGCCACCCGCCGCTTCGCGGGCTCCCTGCGGGCCTCGGTCGAGCCGCGCGGGGGCGGGTTGCTGCTGGTCGGCAGCGAGGAGTACGAGCCCTGGCACCTGGCCGCGCACCTCGACGACGAGGCCGCCTGGTCCGGTCTGCCCGAGCTGTCCCCCACCCTCGTACGCCACCGGGTTCCAGGCGGCGCGGTCCCCGCGCATCTGTCCGTCGGCCTCGGCCGGCTGGAGCGCGCCAGGCGCGGCGAGACGCTGCTCGTGGTCGCGCCGGACGACCCGGGGGCCGGACTGCTGGAGCGGGTGCACGGTGCGCGCCGGAGCGGGGCCACCGTGCTCGCCCTCGACGGCGGCCACGCCGAACTGCACGCCCTCGCGCATGACGCGCTGGCCGCCCCGGCCGATGCGGGCCTCGATCTGGACACCCTCCAGCACCTGGTCAGCGCCGCCGCCGGGGAGAACGGCCCGCCCGCGCCGCCCGGCCGCCACCGCTTCCGCGACCGCCTCGCCCGGCTGGCCGACCGGCTGACGGCCCCGCCACCGGCCCCCTGGTAGACCCGGTGGAGCGGCATGGCGGGAAAAATTCGTTTGTGGACGGCACGGACGGCGCTTGAGCATGTCCCCTTGTGACGGACGATCCACATCCCCCGCCGCCGGGGGCGCGTTGGCGTGCCCTGCTGCCCGATCTCGCGCCCTGGCGCTCCTCCCGCGACTTCCGCCTGTTGTGGACCGCGGGCCTGGTGACCTCCTTCGGCACCTTCCTGACCATGGTGGCGCTGCCGCTGCAGATCAAGGAGTTGACCGGGTCGGCCCTCGCCGTCGGCGCGATCGGCGCGGTCGAGCTGGTGCCGCTCATCGTCTTCGGCCTGTACGGCGGGGCGCTCGCCGACGCCGTCGACCGCCGAAAGCTGATCCTGCTCACCGAGGCGGGCCTGGGCCTGCTGTCGGCGCTGCTGCTGGCGAACAGCCTGCTGCCCGACCCCATGCTGTGGCCGCTGTACGTCGTGGCTGCCCTGACCAGCGCGCTCACCGGGCTGCAGCGCCCGGCCCTCGACTCGATCACGGTCCGCATCGTCCCGCACGACCAGCTCACCGCGGCCGCCGCGCTGAGCGCGCTCCGCTGGCAGCTGTCCGCCGTCGCGGGCCCCTCGCTCGCGGGCATCGTCGTCGCGTACGCCGGGCTGCCCTTCGCCTACGGCCTGGACCTGCTGACCTTCGCCGTCTCGATCCTCCTCGGGCTCGGCCTCAAGCCCGCGGCACCCGCCCACGACGCGGAGCAGCCGTCGCTGCGGGCGATCGGCGAGGGCGCGCGCTACGCCTGGCGGCGCAAGGAACTGCTCGGCACGTATGCGGTGGACATGGCGGCCATGCTGTTCGCCTTCCCGAACGCGATCTTCCCCTTCCTCGCCGACGAACTGGACGCGCCCTGGTCGCTCGGCCTGATGTACGCGGCCGGGTCGGTGGGCTCCATCGTGGTGAGCGTGACCAGCGGCTGGGCCTCACGGGTGCACCGGCACGGCCGGCTGGTCGTGCTCAGCGCGGCGCTGTGGGGCGCGGCGATGGCCGTGGCGGGATGGCTGCCGAACGTCTGGCTGGTGCTGCTGTGCCTGGCGGTGGCGGGCGCGGCGGACATGGTCAGCGGGCTGTTCCGCTCGACGATGTGGAACCAGACGATCCCCGACGAGCTGCGGGGCCGCCTGGCGGGCATCGAGCTGCTGTCGTACGCGACGGGCCCACAGCTGGGCCAGGTCCGGGCCGGCGGCATGGCCGGCCTGGTCGGCGTACGAGCCTCGGTGTGGACGGGCGGCCTGGCCTGCGTCGCCTCCATCGGCCTCCTGGCGCTGACCCTGCCGAAGCTCATGACGTACGACGCAAGGACAGACGAACACGCGCGCCACGTCCGCGAGCGACGCGAGACGGCAGGCGCGAGGGTGGCGGACGCGGCGGCGTAGGCCGCGGCCCGGCGGCGGACGCGGCGGCAGCGTAGACCGCGGCCCGGCGGGCGCGCGGCCCGCGGGTCGTCCGGGCGCGGGCCCACGAGGTGCCGCTCCGACACGGCCCAGCGTCCCGCCCCCGACACGGTCCGGCGGGGCGGGGCGCAGCCCCGCCGGCGCAAGGCCGGGCGCGGCCGGGCGCGCCGCAGCAGGGCCCGGGATCACGGCTCCGGCGGGCGCGGCAGGACCAGCAGCACCGGCACGGCCCGGAAGGGCCGACAAGGCCGGCGGCACCGGCACGGACCAGCGCAGCCCGGCGGGACCAGCGGGACCGGGTGCGCCGCGGCAGGCACAGGGGCGCAGGTCCGGCAGGTCCGGCGCGGCCGGGCGCAGGGGCGCGGATCCGGTGGCTCCGGCGGGTCCCGGTACGCCGCGCCAGGGCACCCGAACGCGGCCCGGGTGGTCCGGCAGGCCCGGCAGGCCCGGGCCGCCCGGGCGTGGTCCCAGCAGGGGCCGCGATGCGGCTCCGCCGCATCGTCGGCCCCCTGCGGTCAGCCCTCGTCCCGCGTGTCCTCGCCCCGCGTGGGCTCATCGCGCCATCGTGGGTCGGTCTCCCACTCCGCGTTCCGCTCCGCGGTCAGCTCCATCGCGTGCTGGGCCTCGGTGCGGGTCGGGTAGGGTCCCAGCCGGTCGGCGGCCCGGCATTCCGGGCCTTCCTCGACCTTCTGGTGCTTGATGCAGTAGTACCACTCGCCCGGCTTCCCCACGGTCCGCTTCTTGAACAGCGCCATCGCGGCCCTCCCGCCCTCTTCTCTACCTGTTTCCCGCCATGCTGCCCGATGCGCCGCCGATACACTCGCTGACATGTCTGGCCAGTCGCTTCTTGTCCCGGGAAAGCTCTCTCCCGTCCGCCCGGTCCCCGCCTCGATCCCCCGCCCCGAGTACGTCGGCAAAGAGGGCCCGACGCCGTATACGGGGTCCGAGGTGCAGGACGCCGAAACGATCGAGCGGATGCGGATCGCGGGCGGGATCGCCGCGCGGGCGATGGCGGAGGCCGCGAGCCGGATCGCGCCGGGCGTCACCACGGATGAGCTGGACCGGGTGGCGCACGAGTATCTGTGCGACCACGGCGCGTACCCCTCGACGCTGGGCTACCGCGGTTTCCCCAAGTCGCTGTGCTCCTCCGTCAACGAGGTCATCTGCCACGGCATCCCGGACTCGACCGTGCTGCGCGACGGCGACATCGTGAACCTCGATGTGACCGCGTACATCGGCAGCGTGCACGGCGACACCAACGCCACCTATCTGTGCGGCGCGGTGGACGACGAGTCGCGGCTGCTGGTCGAGCGCACCCGGGAGTCCCTGAACCGCGCGATCAAGGCGGTCAAGCCGGGCCGCCGTATCAACATCATCGGCCGTGTCATCGAGTCGTACGCCAAGCGCTTCGGCTACGGCGTGGTCCGCGACTTCACGGGCCACGGCATCAACTCGTCGTTCCACTCCGGCCTGATCGTCCCGCACTACGACAGCCCGCATCACACCACCGAGATCAAGCCGGGGATGACCTTCACGATCGAGCCGATGCTGACGCTCGGCACCTACGAGTACGACATGTGGGACGACGGCTGGACGGTCGTCACCAAGGACCGGAAGCGGACGGCGCAGTTCGAACACACGCTTGTGGTGACCGACACAGGTGCGGAGATTCTGACCCTGCCATAGGGGCGTATTACTAATTTTTTACTCTCGGCTTACGGATTCTTGGGGCTGAGCTGGAGCTGGGTAGGTAAGCCTCAGTTAAGTTAGGGCGGCCTATCCGGCCCCTGTCTCGACATGCCGCCATGTCGGCATGCTGCCCGATCTCGACTGGAGTCCGTTTATGAGAGCCGCCCGCTCTTCCGCCGTCACCGCCATCGCGGCGGTGGCCTCGCTGGCCGCCGTGTCCGGCTGTGCCGAGAAGTCCGACGCCAAGGGCTCCGACGCGGTCCAGATCACGGCGTCCGACGACAAGTGCGAGGTCTCCAAGACCAAGTTCCCGGCCGGGCACGTCAAGCTCGCGGTGGAGAACAAGGGCTCCAAGGTCACCGAGGTGTACGTCTACGCGCCCGGCGACCGGATCGTCACCGAGCGGGAGAACATCGGCTCCGGCCTCAAGGCCAGCATCACCGCCGAGATCAAGGCGGGCACCTACGAGATCGCCTGCAAGCCCGGTATGAAGGGCCACGGCATCCGCCAGAAGGTGACCGTGACCGGCGGCAAGGTCGCCAAGCGGAACCCGCAGCTGGACAAGGCCGTGGCCGACTACCGCGCCTACGCGCAGGCCCAGGCCGACGAGACGCTGCCCAAGGCGCAGGCGTTCGCGGACGCGGTCAAGAAGGGCGACCTGGAGGCCGCCAAGAAGGCGTACGCGCCCTCGCGCGTCGGCTGGGAGCGGACCGAGCCGGTCGCCGAGTCCTTCGGCGACATCGACCCGAAGGTCGACATCCGCGAGGACGGTCTGGAGAAGGGCCAGAAGTGGACCGGCTGGCACCGGCTCGAGAAGTCCCTGTGGAAGGACAAGAAGATCACCGCCGAGGACAAGACCCTCGCGGACCAGCTGATCAAGGACCTCAAGGACTGGCAGAAGCGGGTCGGCACGGCGGACATCACCCCCACCGGCATGGCCAACGGCGCCAAGGAACTCCTCGACGAGGTGCAGACCGGCAAGGTCACCGGTGAGGAGGAGCGCTACAGCCACACCGACCTGGTCGACTTCGAGGGCAATGTCGACGGCGCCCAGAAGTCGTACCAGCTGCTCAAGCCGGTGGCCTCGGAGAACGACCCGGCCCTGACCAAGGACCTGGACAAGCAGTTCGCGGCGGTGAAGAAGCTGCTCGACAAGTACCGCGAGGGCGACGGGTTCGTGTCGTACGACACCGTCGGCGAGGCCAAGCGCAAGGAGCTGTCGGACGCGGTCAACTCCCTGGCCGAGCCGCTGTCCAAGCTCGCCGCGGCCGTGGCGAAGTAGGGGCGCGCCGACCATGACCGACCAGCCCACGAGCGACGACAAGCCCGCGACCGTCGACCGGTCCACGAGCGACGACCGGTCCGCCACCGACCAGCCCGAGATCGCCGGCCAGTCCGCGACCGACGACCAGCCCGCAGCCGCCCGCCGCACCGTCCCCTCCCGCCGCGCCCTGCTCGGCTGGGGCGGCGCCGGGCTCGCGCTGGGCGCCGCGGCGGGTGGGGGCGCCGCGGCCGCCCTCGGCAACTCCGACGCGACCGCCCAGCCGGTGGCCGACAGCGGGGCCGCGGTGCCCTTCTACGGCGCGCACCAGGCCGGGATCTCCACCGCCGTACAGGACCGGCTGCACTTCGCGGCCTTCGACGTCACCACCGACGACCGCGACGAGCTGATCGCGCTCCTGAAGGAGTGGACGAAGGCGGCCGCCCGGATGACGCAGGGCCACGCGGTCGGCGGCGGCGCGGTCGGCGGGCTCGCCGAGGCCCCGCCGGACGACACGGGCGAGGCGCTGGGGCTCAAGCCGTCCCGGCTGACCCTCACCTTCGGCGTCGGGCCGTCCCTCTTCAAGGACAAGAAGGGCAAGGACCGCTTCGGCCTCACCGGGCGCCGCCCGGAGGCCCTGGGCGAGCTGCCCGCGTTCCCCGGCGACAACCTGGACGCCGCGCGCAGCGGCGGCGATCTGTGCGTCCAGGCGTGCGCGGACGACCCGCAGGTGGCGGTGCACGCGATCCGCAACCTGGCCCGTATCGGCATGGGCAAGGTCGCGATCCGCTGGTCGCAACTGGGCTTCGGCAAGACGTCCTCGACGACGCCGGACGCGCAGACCCCGCGCAACATGATGGGGTTCAAGGACGGCACCCGGAACATCGCCGGCACCGACTCCGCGGCCCTGGACAAGCATGTGTGGGTGGGGGCCAAGGCCGGCCCCGAGTGGCTGGTCGGCGGCTCGTACCTGGTCGCCCGCCGGATCCGGATGCACATCGAGACCTGGGACCGCACCTCCCTGCAGGAGCAGGAGGACGTCTTCGGGCGCACCAAGGGTGAGGGCGCGCCCATCGGCAAGCCACGCGAGCGCGACGAGCCGCTGCTGAAGGCGATGCTGCCCACCGCGCATGTCCGCCTCGCCCACCCGGACTCCAACGGCGGGGTGCGGATCCTGCGCCGCGGCTACTCCTTCACCGACGGTACGGACGGCCTGGGGCGGCTGGACGCGGGGCTGTTCTTCCTCGCGTACCAGCGGGACGTGCGGCAGGGGTTCATCCCCGTGCAGCAGAAGCTGGCGCGCAACGACGCGCTCAACGAGTACATCCAGCACGTGGGTTCGGCGCTGTTCGCCGTCCCGCCGGGCGTCCGCAGCGCGGACGACTGGTGGGGACGGGCGCTGTTCACCTGAGCGGCCCGAGAAGTACGAACGGCCCGAGAAGAACAAGCGGCCCGAGAAGCACAACAGAAAGGCCAACCTCGTGTTCGGCAACTACCTGATCGGACTGCGCGAAGGACTGGAAGCCAGCCTGGTCGTCTGCATCCTCGTCGCCTATCTGGTCAAGACCGACCGCCGGAAGGCGCTGCTGCCGGTCTGGCTGGGCATCGGCGTCGCGGTCACGGTGAGCCTGGGCTTCGGCGCGGCGCTGCAGTTCGGCTCGCAGGAGCTGACCTTCAAGGCCCAGGAGGCGCTGGGCGGTTCGCTGTCCATCGTGGCGGTCGGCCTGGTGACCTGGATGGTGTTCTGGATGCGGCGCACCGCCCGGCATCTGAAGGCCGAGCTGCACGGCAAACTGGACGCGGCGCTCGCGATGGGCACCGGTGCGCTGGTGGTGACCGCCTTCCTGGCGGTGGGCCGCGAGGGCCTGGAGACCGCGCTGTTCGTCTGGGCGGCGGTGCAGAAGACCAGCGACGACGGCACGTCGCAGCCGCTGATCGCGGTGGTGCTGGGGCTGCTCACCGCGGTGCTGATGGGCTGGCTGTTCTACCGCGGCGCGCTGAAGATCAACCTGGCCAAGTTCTTCACCTGGACCGGCGGCATGCTGGTCGTCGTGGCGGCGGGCGTGCTCGCGTACGGCTTCCACGACCTTCAGGAGGCGGAATTCCTCCCCGGTCTGCACAGCCAGGCCTTCGACATCACCGAAACCGTCCCGCCGGACTCCTGGTACGGCACCCTGCTCAAGGGCGTCTTCAACTTCCAGGCCGACCCGACCGTTCTGCAGGTCACGGTGTGGCTGCTGTATGTGGTCCCCACGCTCGCCTTCTTCCTGCTCCCCGGTAGGGTTGCGCCGACCAGAGCAGTCCCGAAGGAGCCCAAGTCCGATGACACGCAGGTCACAGCGTCGGCGGCGCGCAGTTCCGACAGCCGCGGCAGCAGCGGCGGTGACGCTGGCGATGACGCTGACAGGCTGCATGACGGTGCACGGCGAGCGGGAGAACATCCCGTCCATCGCGAAGGGTGAGGCGCCCAAGGCGCTCAAGCGGTTCACGGACGTCTACAACAAGTCCTACAGCGAGCTGGATCCGGCGCTGGCGGGCCAGGTCCAGACCGGCCCGCTGCTGGACATCAGCGCCGCCGACCTGAAGGCGCAGCACGCCGACAAGCCCGGCGGGAACCCCGATTACCCGCCGCTGAAGCTGGGCGACGCGCGTTACGTCATACCCAAGCAGGTCGGCTGGCCGAAGTTCTTCGTGGCGAACACCGAGAGCAACCGCGACGACAACCGCTGGCTGCTGGTCTTCACGCGGGACGGGGCGAACGAGCCGTGGAAGGCCGCGTATCTGTCGATCCTCAGTCAGGACGAGGTGCCGGCCTTCCAGATCGACAAGGACGGCTGGGCGAAGTCCGTACCGGCCGAGGGGGCCACGCCCAAGCTGGCGTCGCGCCCGGGCGAGCTCAGCGCCGAGTACACCGAGTATCTGATGACCGGCAAGGGCGAGGTCTTCGCGGACAGCCAGGCGACGTCGGGGCTGCGGACCTCGCGGCAGAAGTTCCTGCGTACCCCGAAGTTCTGGACCGAGTACATCGACACGGCCGCGCAAGGCGCCCGCTATGCCCCGGTGGGGCTGCGCCTGAGCGACGGCGGGGCGCTGGTCTTCTTCACCTCCCACCACCGGCAGAAGCAGACGATGGCCAAGGGCTACCGGCCCAACCCCACCCCGCAGATCAAGGCGCTGATGACCGGCGAGGCGAAGAAGTCGGTGACCTTGACCCGGGTGTCGGAGTCGGCGGTACGGGTGCCGGCGAAGGACGCGGCGGACCCGAAGGTGGTGTTCCTCAACCGGCTGGAGGGCGTGACGGCGGCGAAGGGCGAGTAGGTCCCGCTGAGCCCACTGAACTGAGCAGGGCCCGCTGAAGCATGGCCCTGCTGAGCCCGCTGAGCAGGGCCCCACTGAGCGGGCCCCCACTCCCCCGGCGACTCCTGGCGCTGCCCCGTCCCGCCCCGTCCCGTCAGCGTCCTATCGGCCAGGCGTGCGACTCGTGCTCATGCCCCTCGTCCGCGAGCCGGGCGCACGCGTCGGTCAGCGACTCCAGCAGCGACAGCGGATCCGGCAGCGGCCGCTCCGGGCCGAGCAGCCAGGCCACCTGGCCGTCCTCCGACAGCCGCGCGGGCGGCAGCAGCACATAGCTGCCCCGGCAGTGCCAGCGCAGCCCGGGGTGCTCGTCCATCGTCTCGGGATGGCAGTCCAGCTCGCACGGCCACCACTCGTCCTCGTCCTCCGGCGTGCCGCGGGTGGCCGTGAAGAACAGCATGCGCTCCTGGTGATCGACGCCGATGGTGGCGACGGGACCGACCTCGACACCAGCCTCGCCCAGCCGCTCCAGGGCCAGCCGGCCGGCGGCCACGGGCACGTCCAGCACGTCGTGGGCCATACCGGTGGCGGTGATGAAGTTCGCCTCGGGGTCGCTCCGCAGCCACCGCGCGACCTTCTCCGGGTCGGTGGACGCCTGCGTCTGCCAGGCGAAGGAGACGGGGTGCCGGGCCGGGGTCGGACAGCCGATACGGTCGCAGGAACAGCCGTAGCCGGAGGGGTGGGCCGCCGGTGCGAGCGGGAACCCGGCGGCGGCAGCGGCCATGAGCAGATCCTCGCGGGCGCCTGCCGCGCCCGCCCCCGTGCCCGTGTCGCCGCCCGCACCGCTCCGCGGCCGACGCAGCCACTGGGAGAACCTGCCCTTGCGTTCCATCTACCGCCTCGCTTCCCCACCGGTACCGCCGAATACCGACCCAATGCTCTTAATGCTGCCACCATCCTGCTCCGGAGGTGGCCGGTGTCCGCATCCGGGGTGCACAGGACGCCCCTCTGGGTGCGGATATCAGGCATAACCGAACTGGCGCCCCTAGCGTTCCCTTTATGGTCACGAGGTCTCTACTGACTGGTATAGCGGTCCTCACCCTGGCCGTGCCGGCCGCTGCGCCGACCACCGGACCGGCCGCCGCGCCGACCGCCGAACCGCCCGTCCCGTCCGGGCGGCGCAGCGGGTTCCCGACTGCCGCTTCGCTCCCGCCGATCACCTACGTGGCGCACCGCGGCGGCTCCCTGGAAGTCCCCGAGAACAGCATGTCCGGCCTGACCGCCGCCTATGAGCGGGCCGCCGCCCAGGTCCTGGACTTCGACACCAGGATGCTGCGGGACGGCACGCTCGTGGTGATGCACGACGCGACGCTGGACCGTACGACGTACTCGACCGGCCCGGTGAAGTCGCTCACCGCCGCCCAGTGGCGCTCCATACGGCTGCGGCCTGGCCCCCGGCTGCCCGGCCTGTGGCTGCCCGAGGCGCCGCCGACCGTCGGCGAGGCGCTGGACCGCTTCGGCAGGCACAAGGTGCTGATGGTGGAGGCGAAGGACCCCGACAGCCTGCCCCGTCTGTCCGCGATGATCCACGAGCGCGGCCTGACCCGCTCCGTCTTCGTCAACACCAACCGCCTCCGGGTGGCCAGGCAGGCCCACCGGATGGGGCTGCTGACGCAGCTGTGGCGCTCTGCACAGCAGCTGCGCAAGGACCGGCCCCGCATGTGGCGGGGGTTCGTGGATCTGCTGGACGTCGACTACCAGGCACGGAAGAAGGACCTGCGGCGGGCGGTGACCTCCGGCATACGCCGAGTGTGGGCCCATACGGTGAACACGCCCGAGGCGCGGGACCGGATGCTGCGGCTGGGCTGCGGCGGCATCATCTCGGACGCGCCGACGCTGCTGACGCGGACGGCGCGCTGATCTCGCGGATCACCTGTCGCCGATCTCGCGGATCACTTCTTGAGGATCCCCCGCAGCGCCGTATCGACCACCGCGTCCGCGTAGTCGTGGCTGAGCGGATGGGTGCGCAGCAGCCAGCGGTGGGTCAGCGGGCCGCACACCAGCTCGACGACGACGTCCGGGTCGACGTCCCGCCCGATCTGCCCGGCGTTCTGCGCGGCCCGCAGCCGCTCGGCGAGCAGCCGCAGCCCCGGTTCCAGGACCCGGGCCACGAAGTGGGCGCCGAGCTCGGGGTTCACCAGACCCTCGGCGGTCAGCGCGCGGGCGGGCAGGTCGTACGCGGGGGCGTTCATCTGGTCGACGGCCCCCCGCAGCACGAGCTTGAGGTCCGCCTCCAGGTCCCCGGTGTCGGGCAGCGCGGGCTCGCCGCCCTCGGGGGGCTCGCCCCCGGATGTCTCCCCCTGGGCGGTGAAGGCGTCGAGCAGCACCGCGGCCTTGGAGGGCCACCAGCGGTAGATCGTCTGCTTGCCGACCCCGGCGCGGGCCGCGATGGCCTCGATGGTCAGCCGGGGGTAGCCCATCTCGCCGATGAGCTCCAGGGCGGCGTCGAGGATCGCCCGGCGTGCGCGTTCGCTGCGGCGGGCGGAGTCGGGCGCCGCCTTGTCGGCTGCCTTGTCGGCTGCTTTGTCGGCCATGGCGGACAACCTATCGACCTCTCTAAACCATCCATACGGCTCATGCCCCGGGCGGGGGCCGGGGCGCACCATATGTCCAGGACCGCGTACGACGATCCGTACGGGCCTGCAATCCCGTGAGGAGCCATCCTTGTCCTTGCGCACCCCTGAGCGCCGTGCCACCGCGCGCCGCTATCTGATGTGTCCGCCGACCCACTTCCGGGTCACCTACTCCATCAACCCCTGGATGGACCCGGCCAAGCCCGTGGACCTCCCGCTCGCGCTCGCCCAGTGGGAGGACCTGCGCGACCGCTACCGCTCCCTCGGCCACACCGTCGAGAAACTGCCGCCCCGGCCCGACCTCCCCGACATGGTCTACGCGGCGAACGGCGCGACCGTCGTCGACGGCCGTGTCCTCGGCGCCCGCTTCGCCCATCCCGAACGCACCGGCGAGGCGGCGGCCCACCTGGAGTGGTTCCGCGCCCACGGCTACGCGCGGGTGCGCGAGCCCGAGCACGTCAACGAGGGCGAGGGCGACTTCGCCGTGACCGCGTCCTGGCTGCTGGCGGGCCGTGGCTTCCGCAGCAGTCCGCTCTCGCACCCGGAGGCGCAGGAGTTCTTCGGCCGCCCGGTGCTCGGCCTGGACCTCGTCGATCCGCGCTACTACCACCTCGATACGGCGCTGTGCGTGCTCGACGACACGACGGACACGGAGATCATGTACTACCCCGGCGCCTTCTCCCCCGGCAGCCGGGCCGTGCTCGCCCGTCTCTTCCCCGACGCGATCATCGCCACGGAGGCGGACGCCTCGTCCCTCGGGCTCAACGCCGTCAGCGACGGCCGTCATGTCGTACTCCCCCAAGCGGCGGCCGGACTCTTCGGCCCCCTGCGCGAACGGGGCTACGAGCCGATCGCCATGGACCTGAGCGAGCTGCTCAAGGGCGGCGGCAGCGTGAAGTGCTGCACGCAGGAACTACGAGATCCGGGCCGTTAGGCCCGGGCCCGCCGGGGTCCCGCCGGGGTCCCGGCGTCCCTCAGCGCCTGGGG
>NZ_JBSFMM010000205.1:0-19994 GCF_053599555.1 Streptomyces sp. NPDC000941 | reverse complement strand
ATCCTGAAGTTCGGCGAGGACGCCCAGGCCGCCACCCCGGTGTACGAGGACAGCAAGCCGCAGGCCGTGGTCACCCTCGCCCCCGGCGAGACCGCGTACGCGGGCATCCGTACCTCCTCCGCCGACGGCTCGGGCCAGAACGGCTACAAGGTCACCTCCCTGGAGGTCTACCTCGAAGGCTCCGACGACTCCAAGTCCGTCGAACTCCCCGGCGGCTCCGTCTACATCGACGACACCGCCCAGGTCACCTACTGGCAGAGCGACCTGACCAACGCCCTCGACTGAAGCACCCAGCCGATAGGCCAGCCGACTCGCTCAGCCCACTCGGTCAGCTGACGACCGGCCGACCAACTCGGCCCACAGACCCGGGGAGCCGACTCCCCCCGGCTTCCCGCCCCGATGGCCCCCGCCCCCGCGGGGGCCATCGGCGTTCCGGGCGAGGCATCAGGTGGGATCTTCCGGCGGTGGCTAGGGGAGTATGGGGCAGGGGATGGTCGGGCGGGCCCGGTTCGCGCTGCAGGCGACCACCTGCACCGAGGCGAATCCGGTGCCGCGCAGATACCAGCCGCCGATGACGTCTCCGCCCCAGCTGAGCCGGTCTTCGGCGGCGGCGAAGCGTTCGGCCTGTCGGGTGGGGTTCTTGTCGTGGTCGGTCATGAAGGTGGGTGTCAGTTGGGTGACCTGGTCTCGGTACCAGGCTGAGGCTTTCTGCGGTTCCTGGAAGGTGGCTTTGATCGTTCTGGCTGGGCGCAGCAGCCAGTGCGGTACCTCCAGGGGTGGTACGTCGCTTGCCATGAAGGCGGGGCTGGCGGTCGCGATCTGCTTCCACTCCTGGGGCGTGATGTCGTGGACGACGAGATGGGGCGGCCGACGCGCGGACTCACTGTCGTAGGTTCGGCGTTCTCCGGTCCAGCGGTAGCAGTGCCAGTGATCGGGCATGGAGGGCTCCGGTGTGGTGGGGAGCGGCCCCGCCCTGCGGCGGGGGCGGTCTGAGGACGGGGCCGCGGTCTGGCTAGTGCGCGTACTGGCGTCCGTCGTCGGAGTCGCCGGGCGTCTGGCCGCCGGATGTTGGGGTGTCGGTGTCGGGCATGGTGTCGCCGTCGTCCGGGTCGTGACGGGCGGCGTGCTGTAATCGCACTGGGCCTCCTGTGAGTTGGGGTGTCCCCCGCGCGGTTGCGCGGTCCTCGTCCCGGCCACTGGCCTGCAAGCGGGAGGCCGGGGCGAGGGGTCTGTGGGGTGGGCCACCAGCGGCCCACCGGTCTATGTGGCGTCCGCCTTGTGGCAGTCGCAGCCACAGCGGACGGTGAGGATGAGCGCGCCAACGGTCGCGGGCGGTATGGGTGCCGCGCGTACCTCGCCGGGCCCTTTGCAGAAGGCGTGGATCTCGTCGGGCGTGGTGTTGGGCTCGGCGGTGTACAGCGCGCAGTACGGGGACATCTGCCGGGCGCCGACGGGGACGGTCACCTCGTCTGCCTCTCCCGCTGCAGGGTGACGAGCACCGTGTAGAGGTCGGCGTCGGGGTGCGGCTGTCGGCGATTGCACTCCGGGCACAGGTGCCGCAGACAGCCGGGCCCGGAAGCGGCTGGGCGGAGCACGGTGATCGGTTCGCGGGTGGGCTTGTCGCAGCGATAGCAGCATTCGGTCACCGGGTGGCCCCTTCCCGTGGGCCGAGCGCCGCGCTG
This sequence comes from Streptomyces sp. NPDC000941, assembly GCF_053599555.1. Lineage (NCBI taxonomy): Bacteria > Bacillati > Actinomycetota > Actinomycetes > Kitasatosporales > Streptomycetaceae > Streptomyces > Streptomyces sp. NPDC000941. The sequence goes on along the minus strand of NZ_JBSFMM010000205.1, from coordinate 18,312 downwards.
GTGGCGATCTTCAGCGCGGCGAGGAGAGCCGTCGGCTCGGTGAAGTACCGGCCGCACCGGACCGGCACGCGCCAGTGCACGCCGGGCCCGGTCGTGCGGGCCACTGGTGGCACCTCGATATAGGCGGTCGCCCCCCATACCTGGACGGAGGGCAGCAGGCTCATGTCCCATGCGGCGGCGGCGCCCGGTTCGATCAGCCAGTACAGCACCCCGTCGATCGGATTCTCGATGACCGCGCCTGTGGCTCCGCCGAGCGAATCCAGGGCCGGTCTGCCGATGAAGCGCGAGACGCGTACGACGTCCCACGCTCGGCCAGCGGACTGCAACTGTGCGCTACGGCCGCTCGGCGGCGTCCATGGGACGGGGATGGGCTGAGTGAACGTCATGAAGATGCCTCCGGCGGAGCGTCTCTCCCAGTGCATCCAGACAACCCTTACGCCCTTGCCGCCGTACCGGGCGCATGCATCAGGCGCTGCGCGTATGCAGAGCCTGCATACGCCTGCGACCGGGCCGCTACTGTGGGTATTCCTTGTCGAGCAACGTTCACCTCGGACCGGGACCGGATATGGCGCAGTCAGCAAACCACCGCAGTGCAGGTGAGGCCATCGCAGCCGCCCGCCGCAGGCGTGGGTGGACCCAACGGCAACTGGCCGACATGTGCGGGTACAGCCAGAGCACCATCAGCCGGTTAGAGCGCGGTCGTCAGTCCGCCCGCGACGTCGATGTGCTTGCCCTCGTCGCTGACCGGCTCGGGATGGATCCTTCTGAAGTCGGACTGGCCGGGGGCACCACGCACAACGCTGATGTAAACCGTCGCGACTTCCTGGGCGCGGCGGTTGTTCTCGGCATACTTCCCACCCCGGCCGGCTCCACGACTCGCCGCCCGATCAATCCAGCCGTCGTTGGCCACCTCCGCCAGCTCCGTGCCACGCTGGTGCAGTCAGACGGGCTCTACGGACCGCACGCCGCCATCAGCGCCGTCCACGACCACCTCACCGTCATCGAGCAGCAGCTGCTCCCCGCAGCCTCCGGTGCCCTCCGCCGCAGCATCCTCGAGACTGCCTCCGAGTGGGCAGAGTTCGCCGGATGGCTGTACGAGGACCTGGGCCACCCCGACCAGGGCCTCTGGTGGTCCGACCGTGCCATGGAATGGGCGCAGGAGGCCGACGATCCCGTGCTCCAGGCGTTCATCCTGATGCGCAAATCCCAGCAGTCCGTCAGTCTGATGCAGCAGCAGCGGGCGGTTGGTTTGGCGGCGGCTGCGCTACATGTCCGCGGCGATGTGCCCGCACGTATCCGCGCCTCGGCCCATCTCCAGGAGGCGCATGGCCATGCGCTCGTCGGCGACGAGGTCGATGCCTTGCGCGCGCTCGACGCCGCTGACGCACTCGTCGGCGGAGACGATGCATTGACCGATCAGCTTGGGGGGTACTGCAACTCTTCCTACGCCGAGGCTCAGCGGGCGACTTGCTACCTTCGCCTGGGTAAACCGGCCGACGCCCTGAGCGCCTACCAGCGGGCCCTCCATAGCTGGCCTGACACCTACCAACGCGAGCGCGGGCTCCATTTGGCACGTCTCGCCAACGCTCACGCCGCCAACCGTTCCCCCGATGCGGCTTGCGCCACCGCCATGGAAGCCCTGGAGATCACGCGCGAGACGGAGTCACGTCGCACCACCACAGAGCTGCGTCGGGTCGTTACCGGCCTCGCGCCCTGGCGGACCACCGCGATGGTCAAGAGCCTCACCGAAGCAATCGCCACCGTCTGACCTAGGCTCACCGGCATAAGCCTCCGGAAAGGGACCCATGAACATCAGCGAGTTGGTCGGCGCCGACGAATGGACCACCGTCGAGGGCCGCCCCTACGTCGTCTACAAGTACGCGGCCACGCTGGACGGACGGATCGCCGCAGCGGATTCCACCAGCCAGTGGATCACCAGCGCAGAGTCCCGGGCCGAGGTCCATGCCCTGCGCGCGGCCTGCCAGGCCACTGTGGTGGGCTCCGGTACGCAGCAGGCCGACAATCCGCACCTCGCTGTGCGTTCGGCGGTGGACGACCCCAGGCTGAAGGTGGCAGTACCGGTCGACGAGCAGCCGTGGCGGGTCATCGTCGACAGCAACGCGCGCACGCCCGCAGGCGCCCGCGTGCTCGACGACGCCGCGCCCACGATCATCGCCGTGGCCGAGGACGCGGACGCCACGCACCTGGACGGGGTCGCGACCGTCATCCGGCTTCCAAGGGCGAAGGAGGGCCTGGATCTCGATGCGCTGCTGCGCGAGTTGTCCTCCCGTGGTGTGCGCGGGATGTTCCTCGAAGGCGGGCCCACGCTCGCCGCTTCCTTCGTCTCGGCAGGATTGGTCGACCGCGTCATCGCCTATATCGCGCCCGCGCTCCTCGGCCGCGGTAAGAGCGCGCTCCAGGGCGGCACCATCGAGACCGTGGAAGACATCTTGCGGTGCGAGTTGCTGGACGTCGCGCGATCAGGCCCTGACATCCGGCTGATCGCACGCCCGCGGCGGTGAAGCCACGGACGGCGTGCCCCGGGCCGGGGCCGATGTCCGCTGTAGCATCCGGAGCCCGCTGACCGCATGACGAGGTGAATGCGACGATGGCGACGATCGCCGTGACCGGACACATGGACATCAGCGAGGACTCGGTGCCGCTGGTGCGCGAGGAACTGGCCAGGGTCCTCGCCGCGTACGACCCCTCCACCCTCGTTGGCGTGTCGTGCATCGCGCGGGGCAGCGACAGCCTGTTCGCGGATGCGGTCCTGGCCGTGGGCGGGCGGCTGGACGCGGCGGACGAGGTGCTGGTGATGCCGCATGCTACGGCGAACTGCGAGGCGTACGAAGCGGCGAACGCCGTACTGCTGGAGCGGGCGGACCGTCTTGTGGCCGTGTGGAACGGGCAGCCGCCGACCGGCAAGGGCGGCGGCATGGCGGATGTGGTGTACGAGGCGCGTGAGGCGGACCTGCCCGTGGACGTCGTATGGCCGGACGGGGCGTCCCGCCAGGCGTGACGAAGGCCCCCGGACGGAAGCCGACGGCGAGCAACACCGGAGAGGACACGGGGAGCACAGCACAGCGGGCGAGCCCCCGACCGAACGACCTACAACGACCTACCCGATGGCTTCGAGCACCGTCGCGTTCGCGAGCCCGCCCGCCCCGCACATGGTCTGCAGCGCATACCGCGCGCCGCGCTCGCGCATGGCGCCGACCAGGGTGGTCATCAGCCGGGCGCCGCTGGCGCCGAGGGGGTGGCCGAGGGCGATGGCGCCGCCGTTGACGTTGACCTTGGCGGGGTCGGCGCCCGTCTCCTGTTGCCAGGCCAGGACCACGCTGGCGAATGCCTCGTTGACCTCGAACAGGTCGATGTCCGCGAGGTCGAGCCCGGCGCGGCGCAGCACCTTCTCCGTGGCGGGGATGACGCCGGTGAGCATCAGCAAGGGATCCGAGCCGGTGACGGCGAAGCTGTGGAGCCGGGCCTTGGGGCGGAGGCCGAGGCGGGCCGCGGTTTCGCTGGTGGTGATGAGGAGCGCGGCGGCGCCGTCGTTGACCGGGCTGCTGTTGCCCGCCGTCACCGACCACTGGATCTGCGGAAACCGCTCGGCGAACCCGGGGTCGGCGAAGGCCGGCCGCAGTCCGGCCAGGACCTCGGGCGTGGTGGCGGGCCGGATGGACTCGTCCGTGTCCACCGTGCGCCCGTCAGCCGTCAGGGGCGCGAGTTCGGCGGCGAACCGGCCCTCGGCGGTCGCGCGGGCCGCCTTCTGGTGGGACGCGGTGGCGAACTCGTCCATCTGGTCGCGCGTCAGGGACCACTTGGCGGCGATCAGTTCGGCGCTGATCCCCTGGGGCACCAGCCCCTCGGGGTAGCGGGCCGCGATCCCCGGCCCGAACGGATCGACGCCCTCCGGCACGTTCGACCACATGGGCACCCGGCTCATGGACTCCACCCCACAGGCCACCACCAGGTCATACGCCCCGGAGATCACCCCCTGCGCGGCGAAGTGCACGGCCTGCTGCGAGGACCCGCACTGCCGGTCCACGGTGGTAGCCGGGACCGTATCGGGGAAACCGGCGGAGAGCCATGCGTACCGGGTGAGGTTCATGGCCTGCTCGCCCACCTGGTCGACGCAGCCGCCGATGACGTCGTCGACCAGGGCCGGGTCCACCCCGCTCCGCTCGACGAGGGCGCCCAGCGTATGCGCCAGCAGCTCCACCGGATGCACCCCGGCGAGCGCGCCGCCGGGCTTGCCCTTGCCGATGGGGGTGCGGACGGCTTCGACGATGACGGCGTCGCGCATGGCGATCGCCTCCTCTTTCAGCGAGGACAGGTAAGTTTGTTTTTCCAACGCTCCTTGCTACTGCAGAGTAGCAAGGAGGTCGCGGCGTCACAACCCTCGTCCTCCGTGGAGTGCTGTCCGAGTCGCCCTGCTGGTATCACTTATTGCATCAACCCCCGAAACGCGCGCTTGCTGGTCATCTGCAGTGCGCTCTCGGCCGTGCGAGCCCAATCGGCTTGTCACATCGGATGGTTACGGTCAGGCAACGCGAGGGTGAGCCCCCGGGAAACCGGGGGAGGATGTATCCGTGAGCGTGGCGCATCGGGCCATGGAGCGACTGCGGGACTGGCCGGACCTCGACGTGGGCCCGGCCTGTTGTGGCATGGGCAGTGCGGTGCGGACGGCGGAGTGCGAGATTGTGCACTTCCACTCCGGCCGGGACGCTGACCTGCACCTTACCGAACCGGCCATCCGGCACCTGGCCGTCCACCTGGGGCGGTCGACGGCGATCCGGCTGGTGCCGGACTCGCAGTGGGTGACCGTGCACCTGGACAACGAGCGGGACGCGGATGTGCTGCTGTGCCTGGTCAGCGTCGCGCTGAGGGAGCATGCGCGATGTGCGGGGGCCGCGCCGCACCGGTGCAACCTCAACCGGGTGACGTTCCCGGACCGGCGGGACTACCAGATGTGCTGACGTACGGCGGCCGGACGACACGTAGCCGTCCGGCCATCCGCCCTCAGCGGATCTCGATCTTGCCGCCCTCAGCCCCGCCGCTCTTCTCCGCATCACCCTCCGGCGACCCCAGGTTGCGCCGTACCGAGTCCAGGATCGTCAGGCCCTGCCCGACCAGGCCCGCCGCGATCTCGCCCAGTCCGTCGGCGCCGTTGAGGACGTTGACATTGGCTCCGGAGAGCCCGGAGGCGGCCTCCTTGACGATCTGCGGCAGTTGGTCGATGAGCATGCGGTCCAGTGCCACCCGGCCGTGCGAGGCCGCGGCTTCGGCCTGGATGCGCATCCGCTCCGCCTCGGCCAGCGCAAGCACCCGGATCCGCTCGGCCTCGGCTTCGGCGGGCTTGACGATCTCGGCTACGAGCTGCTGCTGGCGCAGGTCGGCCGCGCGCTGGGCCAGTTCGGTCCGGGCGGCGAGCACCTCTTGCTGTGCGTGGGCCTCCGCCAGCGGTCCGGCCTGCGCGGACTCGGCCTGGACGCGGTCCACCTCCGCCGAGTACTCGGCCTGGACCACGGCGGTCTGCCGGGCGTATTCGGCCTGCTTCCGGGCGGCGGCCTGCTCCGCCTCGGCCGCGGCCTGTGCGGCCTGGGCCTGGGCGATCTGGGCCTGGCGCTGGATGGCGGCCTTGTGCGGGGCCGACATCGCCGCGATGTAGCCGGTGTCGCCGTCGTCGATGGACTGGATCTGCAGCGAGTCCACGGTCAGACCGATCTTCGCCATCTCGGTCTTGGAGGTGTCCAGGACCTCGGTGGCGAGTTTCTGCCGCTCGGTGATGATCTCCTCGACGGTCATCGAGCCGATGATGGCGCGCAGATGCCCGGCGAAGATCCGGCCGGTCAGTATGGACATCTGGTCCTGGTCGGAGAGGAATCGCTGGCCCGCGTTGACGATGCTCTCGGTGTCATTGCCGACCTTGAAGGCGATCACGGCGCGGACCGTCAGCACGATGCCCTGTTTGGTGACACACCTCTCGGCGACCTCCGCCTCGCACATCGCCAGGGTGAGGAACCGGGTCTTGCGGAAGACCGGGAGTACGAACTTGCCGTGCCCGGTCACCACACGGAACGGCGCACCCCCCTGGCCCCGCCTGCCACCGGATATGAGCATCGCCTCGTCGGGGGCGGGAACGCGGTAACCGAACATTTTCGTCTCCTCAGCCTGCGTTGCCGGCCTCGCCGGCCAACGCGTTCAACGGATCAGCCCACTCGACGACATCGACCTGGCGCGTACCGCGGCAGTCGATCACGAGCACGGACGCCCCCTCGGGCAAGGGCTCGTCGGACCAGGCGAGAAAGGTTTCGGAGCCGCCTCTGATCCGTACCAGGACCTCGCCGGGGCCCGTGGGGCCGCGCGTGCCGACGACCAGCACACCCGTGCAGCCGCGTACGGCATCGTCCGTCGCCATGGATGGCCACGCCCCCCTCGTCCTGCTGATGTCGAGGCTCGGACACTACGCCCGTGGCGTCAACGCCACCGACTGGGGTCGTATCGAGGTTGTTGAAGTTCAGGCCCGCGCCAGGTCGGTGTGGTCCGGGTCGTGCGGCCGGGTGCACAGATCCACGAGGCGGGCGCGGTGTTCCGGGTGGTCCGAGAGCCAGCGGCCGAGCTGGTGGTCGGCGCCGTCCAGGACCACCTTGGAGAACCGGGATTTCGTACGGAGTGCCTGCTCGATCCCGGCCGTGACCTCGGGCGGGATGACCTCGTCGCGCTCGGGTACGACCAGGACGGAGCGGCCGGTGAAGGCGCCGAGCGCGTCGAAGACCGTGCTGGGGCGCCAGCTCTCGGGCCGGCGGATCAGCTCGGTGAAGCCGTCCCCGAACGGCACCGGCCACGCCTCGGGTCCGTACGCCGCCGGTGCGCACAGGCAGATCGCCTCGACCCGGCCGCCGAGGTGCGAGGTCAGATCGGCGACGGTCTGGCCGCTCATGCTGAAGCCGGCCAGCGCCAGCGGGCCGCCGTCGGGGGCGAACGCCTCGATGACGCCGAGCGCCTGACGGAACCTCCGCTCCAGGCTCAGCTCCGCCAGCTTTCCGGAGCTGTTTCCGTGTCCGGAGAAGTCGAACGCGAGGGAGGGGTGGCCCGCCGCGGCGAAGTCGCGGGCGAGCGGGACGCTCCGCTCCTTGCTGCCGATTCCGGCCCCGTGCATGATCACCACGCGGGCGGCGCGGCCGGTGGCGGATGAGGCGCGCTCGGCAGGCTCGAAGGAGGCGCAGCTCAGGGCTTCGCCGTCGGTGTGGTGGATGAATTCCACGGGTGCTCCCGCTGGTCGGATGCGGCGGCATCGTTGTCTCGGCGGCAGCGTAACGGCCCCGTAAGGCGAGCGGGCCCCGCCGACCGTGTTCGGTCGACGGGGCCCGCTGGGGCGAGTCGGGGGCTCAGGCCTTCGCGGCGCCGGCTTCCTTCGTCAGGCGAGTGAGCACGTCGGTCAGCTGGCCGGTGACCTCGGCGTCGTCCGACGGGTGCTGCTCGGCGAAGCGGGTCAGGGAGCCGGGGATGGAGAGCTTGATGTCCTCGACAACGGTGCCGCCGGCGATGCCCACGGACTTACGGGCGTCGTCGTGCGCCCACAGGCCGCCGTACTGGCCGAAGGCGGTGCCGACGACGGCCACCGGCTTGCCGGACATCGCGCCGGCGCCGTACGGGCGGGACAGCCAGTCGATCGCGTTCTTCAGGACGCCCGGCATGGTGCCGTTGTACTCGGGCGAGAAGAGCAGGAGGGCGTCGGCCTCGCCGGCTTCGGCGCGCAGCTTGGCGGCCGCGGCGGGTACGGACCCCTCGACGTCGATGTCCTCGTTGTAGAAGGGGATCTCGGCCAGGCCCTCGAAGATCGTGATCTCGACGCCCTCGGGGGCGATCTTCACGGCGGTCTCGGCGAGCTGGCGGTTGGTCGAGCCGGCACGGAGGCTGCCGACCAGGGCGAGGATGCGAACAGACATGAGTTCTCCAAGATCGATAGGCGCCCGCGGTGCGGACCTCACTAGTTGAAGGTTGTACCAGATAATCGGACCGCGGTCCACTTTAGCCTAAGCGGACCGCGGTCCGCTACGATGGCCCATCATGAACTCGTCAGCGCCGTCCCAGCCCCCTCCCCCTCCCACGTCGCCATCTGTGGACGTGGCCGGGCGGCCGCTGCTGCCCATGGCCGGCCAGGCGCCCCCGATGCGGGCCGACGCCGTACGCAACCGGGCCCGGCTGCTGGAGGCGGCTGTACGGCTGGTGGCCGAGCAGGGGGTGGAGAAGCTGACCATGGAGGCGGTCGCCTGCGCCGCGTCGGTCGGCAAGGGGACGGTCTTCCGGCGCTTCGGTGACCGCACCGGTCTGCTCCAGGCCCTGCTCGACCACTCCGAGCAGGCATACCAGCAGGCGTTTCTCACCGGCCCGCCCCCGCTGGGGCCCGGCGCCCCGGCCGCGGAGCGGCTGGCGGCGTTCGGGGTGACCACCCTCCGGCACATGTTCGCGTATCTCGACCTCTACCTGGCCGGGGATCCGCCCGCCGGCCGCCGCCTGGCCGTGGCCCCGCGCCAGGTCCGGCTCACCCACATCACCATGCTGCTGCGCGAGGCGCGGGCCGAGGGCGATGTGGAACTGCTGGCGGAGACGCTGATGGGCTACCTGGAGCCCGCGCTCATCCACCATCTGATCCGGCAGCGCGGTATGGCGCTGGAGCGGCTGGAGGCGGGCTGGTGCGATCTCGTCGCCCGTACGGTCGGGCCCGCCGGGTGAATGGCCTGGTGGCTCAGGCTTCTTGAGTGTCTACGGCCAGCATCAGCCACAGCCCGGGCAGGCCGGCCACCCCCGCCATGATCACCGCGGCCGCGGTCAGCTCGCCGCGCGCCAGGAGCGGGGCGGCGAGCACGGAGCCGAGCGGCGGCGTGCTCTGCATGAGCGTACGCAGCGCGGTGAAGGCCCGGCCGTGCAGCGCGGGCGGGATACGGCGCATCCGCAGCGACTGGGCCCATACGGTCATCGGCGCGCTCAGCGCGCCCACCGCGAAGTACCCGACGCCGACCACCAGGGCGCTGGGCGCCCCCAGTACGGCCAGGAAGGCCGGTCCGGCGGCAGCCTGGCACAGCCCGATCAGCCGCGGCGAAGCCCGTCCGGGCCGCCCGCGCCCGGTGGGCGCCGCGCCCACCACTTCCCCGGCCGCCAGCGCGGCGGTCAGCGCGCCGAGGGTCGAGGCCCCGCCGCCCAGCTGGTGCCTCGCCAGCCATGGGCCGACCACCAGCAGCAGCATCCCCTCGGCGATGTTGAAGAGCATGAAGGCCGCCGTCGTGGCCACGATGACCCGGTCACCGGCCACGCTCCTCAGGGACGGCTTCGCCCGCGCCGGGTTCCCGGTGCGCGCGGGCGGGGACAGCGGCTGCCGTACGGTCGCGGCCAGGGCCGCGAGGACGAGATACGAGGCGGCGTCGACGAGCAGCACGTCGGCCGCGCCGATCGCGCCGACCAGGACACCGGCCAGGGCCGGGCCGACGACGGTCGAGACGCTGAAGGCCAGCGACTCCAGTGCGTTCGCGGTGTCCAGGTTCTCGTCGTCGACGAGTTGCGGTATCGCCGCAGGGAAACCCGCCAACGGAACCATCTTGAGCAGCCCGTAGACCACCGCCACGACGAACGGCAGGGCGGCCGGCATGCCACCGAAGGCGGCCGTGAGCGGCACCGACGCCACGCACACCGCCCGGAACACGCTGTCGGCGATCAGCAGCGTCCGCTTGTCGTACCGGTCCAGCAGCAGCCCTGTCGCGGGCCCGCCGACCACGACGGGCGCGGTGAAGCAGACGCCCAGCAGCCCGAGCCGGCCGGCGCCGCCCTCATCGAGCACCAGCCACGCCAGGGCCAGGAACGTCATTCCGTCGCCCAGCAGCGACACGGTGGTGCCCAGCCACAGCCGGCCGAACCCGCCCGGCCGCACCAGGACCCGCGCGTACGCCCTCACCGGACACCGCTTTCGCTCTCGTGGGCGAGTAGCCATCGCTTGGCGTCCAGGCCGTAGTAGTAGTTGCCCAGGGTGCCGTCCGCCCGGCGTACGCGGTGGCAGGGCACGACCAGGGGCACCAGGTTGTACGCGCAGGCGGCGCCCGCCGCCCGCGCGGCGGCGGGGCTTCCCGCGCGGGCCGCCAGCTCCTGGTAGCTGATGGTGGCTCCGGGCCTCACCCGGCGCATTTCCCGCCAGGCCGCGAGCCGGAAGTCACTGCCGGAACAGACGACGGGGAGCGCGTCGAGCGCCGTCAACTCGCCGTCGAAATAGGCCGTCACGGCGGAGGTGTACGGCTCCACCGCCGCGCCGCCCAGGGCCGGTCGGTGCTTCTGCAGCGGCCGGGGGAGCTCGGCGAGGAGGACGGCGGGGTCCTCGGTGAACCCCGCGGCGAGGATGCCCTCCGGGGCGGTCACCAGGGTGAAGGGGCCGAGCGGGGTCGGCACCGTCGCGGCGTACATGGTCGTGTCCCGTTCTGCTGGTTGGTGTGAGGCATGGGGAGCCCGCACCCGGGCGTCGCGCGCGTCGGGCGCCGAGTCGGCAGGGCGGCCAGGTGGTGAGGTGGTGAGGAGGCGTGGTCAGGCGGTGTGGTCCGGCGGCGCGGACCACAGGTGCATGGCGGCGTACGAGCGCCACGGCCGCCAGCCACGGGCGCGCCGGGCCAGCTCCTCGGGGGCCGTTCGGCCGGCCGCTCGGCGGAGCCCCGGGTCCTCGGGGGAGAAGGCGTCGGGGTCTCCCAGCGCATGCGCCGCGATGCGCTGGACACCCCAGGGGTCGATCCCGGGCAGGGCGAGCAGCCGGGCCGTGGCCTCCTCCCGGTCCGCGTCCCGGCCCAGCCGCAGCGTCCCGCCGTCCACGGCGCGGGCCAGGGCCCGTACGGCGGCGGCCGGTTGGTCGCCGAGTCCGAGCGCGGTGAGGTCGGCGGCAGCGAGCGCGGCGGCGGAGGGAAACAGCCGGGTGGGTCCCGCCACCGGGGCCGGGGCGCCCCAGTCATGAACCGAGTCGGCCCGGGGCGATCGCGTCTTCTGGCCCGGTCCGCCCTCCCGGCCAGGGGGTGCCGCCTGTCCCGGTCCGGCCCCGGCCGCCGATCCGGCGTCCCCGGCCGGTCCGGCCCCGGCCGCCGGACCGACCGGCTCGCCGTAGCCAGCAGCCAGCCGTCCGCATAGCCGACGGGCCTCGTCCAGCGGGGCGTACTGCTCGACGACGACACGTACGGCGAGCTCGAACCCCTCCGCGCAGCCCGGCACCCGCAGGCCGGGCGCGGCCCGGACCAGGGGGCCGAGCAGCGGGTCCGGGCCCAGGGCGTCTGCGACGGCGGCGGGGTCGGCGTCCAGGTCGAGCAGGTCGCGGCAGCGCCGTACGGCGGCCGTGATGTCGCGGAGGTCGTCCAGGGACAGCCGCAGCCGCACCTCGGGGACCGGCTCGCGGCCGCCGGAGGTGGCGCTGTTCAGATCCAGCTCGGCGACCCCCGAGCCCCGAGGCAGGCGCAGCGTACGGCGGTAACGGTCGCCGTCGACCTCCTCCACGCCCGGGACCGCACGGTCGCGTAGCCACGTCACCAGGGCCGTGCCGTTCAGCGGGGGCCGGTATCGCAGCCGTAGCGCCAGCGGCCCGGACCGCTGGGCCCGCCGGTCGTCGTGCGGCGTCCGTGCTCCGCGCAGCTCGCTGGGCGAGCGCCCGAACGCGGTGCGGATGCCGTCGTTGAACTGCCGGACGCTGGAGTATCCGGCGGCGAGCGCCACATCCGCCAGGGGCAGGGCGCCTGCCTCGATGAGCAGCCGCGCGGTCTGGGCGCGGCGGTTCAGTGCCAGGGCGAGCGGTCCCACGCCCACCTCCGCGACCAGCTGCCGGTGCAGATGGCGCTCGCTCACCGCGAGCTGCCGCGCCACCCCGGCCACGCCCGCCTCGTCGACGGCCCCGCCGGCGATGAGCCGCAGCGCGCGGGCGACCAGGTCGCCCCGGACGTTCCACTCCGGCGACGAGGGTCCGGCCTCCGGGCGGCACCGTCGGCACGCCCGGAATCCCGCCGCCTCCGCCGCCGCCCCGACCCGGAAGAACCGGACGTTCTCCCGCTTCGGGGTGCGCGAGCCACACACCGGGCGGCAGTAGACGCCGGTCGAGGTGACCGCCACGTAGAAGGCGCCGTCGAACCGCGCGTCGCGGCTGGCCATGGCCCGGTAGCAGATGTCGAAATCGAGCACGCGGCCATTCTTCGCCGCCGGTCCGGGCGCTGTCTGGCGGTAATCGGACCAGGTGATGGGCCGGTTCGGTGAACCACATCCCACCGACTGCCCGTCCTCCAGGGTGACGCGGACATGCTCTTGGCGCGGGTGGGCACGAACGGCCCGCCGTACGGCCTAACATGACGCGCTGTCGAACGTGCCGAAGGTGCCCAGAGCGTCAAGAGGATCGAGAACGCCGTTGAGTGGTATGCCGGGCCGGGGACGGCCGATGGTGCTGGATCCCGACGAGGGGGCCCATGCCGCGCAGCGCTGGTCGGCACGGCTGTCCCTGGCCGCCGCCGCGCTGGGCGTACTGCTGCCGATGATCTTCGCCGGGACCGCCAGCCTGATCCTGTTGGTGGTCGGTCTCGGCGGTATGGCGGTGACCGCGGCCTCCGTCTGGTGGGTGCTGACCCGCCGCGGCCTGATCCGGATCGCGGCGGCCGTTCTGGCGGTGGCGGCGCCGCTGACCGTGATCGGGTTCTACGACGCGCGGAACCTGCTGTGGGTGGTCATGGTCGCCCTGGCGCTGTGGGGAGTGGCGGTCTGGGCGGGGCGGACCGCGATCCGCAGCACCGGTTATGGCGCCGTACCGGTGCCGGAGTACGAGACCCCCGCGCCGCGGAACCCCTTCCTGATCATGAACCCGCGCTCCGGCGGCGGAAAGGTCGGGCGGTTCGGGCTGAAGGAGAAGGCCGAACGGCTGGGCGCGCGCGTGGTGTTGCTCGATCCGGACCATCCGAAGGACGTGGCCGCCCTGGCCCGGGAGGCGGCGGACGCGGGCGCCGATCTGCTGGGTGTGGCGGGTGGCGACGGTACGCAGGCGCTGGTCGCGGCCGTCGCGGTGGAGCGCGGACTCCCCTTCCTGGTGATCTCCGCGGGCACCCGCAACCACTTCGCGCTGGACCTCGGCCTTGACCGCGAGGACCCGTCGACCTGTCTGGACGCGCTCACCGACGGCGTGGAACTCCGCGTCGACCTCGGCTACGCGAACGAGCATCCCTTCGTCAACAACGCGTCCTTCGGCGCGTACGCGGCGGTCGTCCAGAGCCCCGCCTACCGCGACGACAAGGTGCGCACCACCCTGGAGCTGCTGCCCGACCTGCTGACCCGCCAGCGCGGCCCCCGCATGATCGCGCAGGCCGACGGGGTCAAGATCCCCGCTCCCCAGGCCCTGCTGGTCAGCAACAACCCGTACCGCACCGGCGACGCGGCCGGGCTCGGCCGCCGCGAGCTGCTGAACTCCGGCACGCTCGGCGTCCTCGGCGTCAAGGTCGACAACGCCGCCCAGGCCGCCGGGCTGCTGCGCGGCCGGAAGGCCGCGGGCCTGACGGTGCGGACCGCCCAGGAGGTGCTGGTGGACGCCGACCGCGAGGAGATCGAGGTCGGCGTGGACGGCGAGGCGCTGATGGTCTCGGTCCCGGTGCGCTGCCGTATCGCGCCCGGCGCGCTGCGGGTACGGGTCCCCCGGGCCCGGCCCGGCGTCCCGGCGGTGAAGCCGCCCATGGACTGGCGGCGGCTGCGCAAGCTGGGCGCGGTGGTGGGGCGTACAGCGGTCGGCGGGCGCGGGTTCTGAGCGGGGCATGGGTTCTCAGCGTCCCGGCGCTCCGGCGCCCCGGCTGCCGTCGGGTCGCCGGCTCACCTCCCGCCGGGGCCGAACCGGTCGGCCAGCCAGTTGCTGAACGCCTCGACGCGCGGGCGGTGGCGGGTGTTGTGGAAGGCGCGGATCAGCCAGCGGCCGTCGGTGCCGCGCGTCATGACGTACGTCTGCACCGACATGGCCCGCGCGGAGGGCCTGGTCCGTTTGCCCTTGAGGACCGCGCCGCGCGAGTGGATCAGGGCGGTGTCGGGGGCGGGGAAGGTCAGGGAGTCGATCTCGGCGTAGAGCCGGGAGCCCTTCAGTACGCCCTCGAAGAGTCCGCGGTGTCCGTCGGCGATGCCGTCGCGGCCGGTCATGCGACCGCCGAAGAAGGTCACGTAGTCGGCGTCCTCGGTGAAGGTGTCGGCGAATGCCTCGGTGTCGCCCCAGGCCCGGCTGTTGGCCTCGAAGAGGGCGCGGACGGCGGCCGTGTCGGTGGTCGCGATGTCTTCGGTGGTGGCGGTGGTCATGGGTGTTCCTCCGGTGCTGATAAACTTGCTTGCGTGCATGCAATGTATGCGGGCGTGCATGAAGTTGGCAAGGGGGCGTGGGGCGACATGACGGAAGAGGGGCACGACACCATGGCCGACCAGGAACGCGACCGGGAACGCGACGAGGAACGAAACCAGGAACGCGCGTCGCTGCTCGGGGAGTTGGCGGGCGTCTACCGGAGTTATCTCACCGCCGTCGTACTGCACGGACAGGCGGCCGCCGACGCCCTGGGGCAGAACCCCACCGACCTGTACGCCCTGAACGCGCTGGAGCTCGCGGGCCCGCTCACCACCGGCGTTCTGGCCGAGCGGATCGGACTGTCGCAGAGCGCCACCACCCGCCTCGTCGACCGGCTGGAGCGGGCGGGCTGGGTCCGCCGCGGGCCCGACCCGGTGGACCGGCGGCGGGTCGTGGTGGCCGCCGTGCCCGTGCCGGAGGAGGCGGACGAGAAGGCGTTCGGGCCGGCCCGCCGCCGTATGGCCGAGGTCTTCGACGGCTTCGGTGACGACGAACTGCGGGTGCTGCGCCGCTACTTCGAACGGGCGGCGCCCGCCCTGCGCGCGGCGACCGCCGAGACGAAGGGACTGGAGCCGGTCGAGCCCTGACCGTACGGCGGACACGATCGTAGGGCGGCGACGGCCGTATCGCGGCGACAACTCGCTGACCGGCCAATGCGCCGACTGGCTAATCTGACCCGGTGACCACCGAGCTGACCCTGCTGTCGCGGATCTCGTGCCGCGGCCGCGAGATAACCGGGCCCCGGCTGCGCGGCCTGCTCGCGCTTCTCGCGGGTGAGCCGCGTACCGGCTGCGGCACCGCGCGGCTGGTGGACGGGCTCTGGCCGGAGGACCGACCGGAGGACCGGCCGGAGAACCCGACCAAGGCGCTCCAGATCCTGGTCTCCCGCGCCCGCTCCCAGCTGGGCGCCGATGTGATCGCCAGCACCCCCACCGGCTACCGCCTCGCCCTGCCCGAGGACCAGGTCGACAGCTCCGCCGTCCTGCTCAGCGCGGCCGCGAGCGCCCGGCACGCGCGCGCCGGCGACCACGCCGCCGCGCTCGCGCACGCCGAGGCCGGCCTCGCGCTGTGGGAGGGCGACCCGGGCGGCGAGGCCGACGGCGCGGTGCGGGGCGGCGCGGTGCGGGGCGCCGCGGCCGAGGACCCGGTGGCCGCCCTGCGCGCGGAGCGGGCCGCGACGTACCGGACGCTGGCGCGCGCCCGCGCGCTGGCCCTGTCCCGGCTCGGCCGCCGGGCCGAGGCGGCCGAGCCGCTGGACGGCCTGGCCCGCGAGCGGCCGCGGGACGAGGAGGTGCTGCTGGAGCTGTTGCGCTGCGAGGCGGCCACGCTCGGCCCGTCCGCGGCGCTGACCAGGTACGACACCTACCGCCGCGCGCTGCGCGACGAGCTCGGCACCGACCCAGGACCCGCGCTCCAGGCCGTCCACGAGGAACTGCTGCGCGGCGAGGCGCCGGTGGTGCGCCACGGCGTCCCGTACGAGCCCAATCTTTTGCTCGGCCGCGACGAGGACATCGCCGCGGTGGCGGAGCTGCTGCACGCCTCCCGGGTCGCCTCGGTCGTCGGCCCCGGCGGCCTGGGCAAGACGCGGCTGGCACACGCGGTGAGCCGACGGGCCGAGCGGCGCGCCGTGTACTTCGTCGGGCTCGCGGGCGTCACCTCCGACGAGGACGTGGTCAGGGAGGTCGCGTCGGTGCTCGGCGTCGGCGAGGCCCCGCCCGGCGCGGTCGGCGCGGTCGGCCATCTGGGCCTGCCGACGGACGTCCTCAGCGGCATCCTGGCCGCCCTCGGCCCCGGGCCCGTGCTGCTGGTGCTGGACAACTGCGAGCACGTCATCCGCGCCGCCGCCGAGCTGGTGCACCACCTGGTGTCCATGACGCAGGACCTGCGGGTGCTCACCACGAGCCGGGCGCCGCTCGGCCTGTCCTCCGAGGCCGTGTATCTGCTGCCGGAGCTGAGCCGGGCGACGACGGTCGAGCTGTTCGAGCAGCGGGCGCGGGCGGTACGGCCCGGCGCCGATCTGCCCGCCGACGCCGTCGAGGAGCTGTGCCGCCACCTGGACGGGCTGCCGCTGGCGGTGGAGCTGGCGGCCGCGCGGGTCCGGGTCATGTCGGTCGCGGAGATCGCCCGCCGCCTGGAGGACCGGTTCACCCTGCTGCGCGGCGGCGCGCGGGACGCGCCCAGCCGCCACCGTACGCTGCACGCCGTCGTCGACTGGAGCTGGAACCTGCTGGATCCGGCCGGACAGGCGGCGCTGCGGGCGCTGTCCGTCTTCCCGGGCGGATTCACGGCGGACGCCGCGTGCCACCTCCTGGGCGCCGAGGGAGAGGACGAGGGCGAGGAGGACGACGCCCTCGGGGTGCTCGCGGACCTGGCCGACCAGTCGCTGCTCAAGGTCGCCGACACCCCGGCGGGGGCGCGTTTCCGGATGCTGGAGACCGTACGGGAGTTCAGCACCGCCCACCGGGAGGCGGCCGGGGAGACCGACCGCGTGATCGGCCGTTTCCTCGCGTGGGCCCGCGACTTCGGTGTGGCGCACCACGACTCGCCCCATGAACGCGACTTCTTCGCGCCCCTCGACCGGATCCGGACCGAGCAGGACAACCTCGTCCACGCCCTGCGGTACGGGCTGGCCCGCGACGACGGCCCGGCGGTCGCGGCGACGTCCGCCGTACTCGCGTCCCTGTGGACGGTCGAGGGCAACTACACACGCGTCGCCGCACTGGCCGAGCAGAGCAGCCGGCTGCTGTCGCACTACCGACCCGAGCGGGGGTCCGACCCCGCGCTCATCGAGGTCACCCGGACCGCCACGGCGCTGTTCACCGCGAACACCTTCACCGTCGTCGGGCTGCGCGCCGGCCGCCCGCTGGTCACCCTGCGCCGGCTGCCGCCCGCCCCGCCCGACACCCTCACACGGGCCATCGCGACCGTGATGGCCGCCGCGCCCGAGGTGCTGGGGCCGGATCCCGCCCCGCTGCGCGCGCTGTGCGACAGCGACGAACCGCTGCTGGCGGTCGTCGCCAACTCCCTCGCGAGCTATGTCCTGGAGCGGCAGGGCGACGTGGACGGCGCGATCCGGGCGGCCGAGAGGATGCTGGACGCGTTCCGGGGCCGGGGCGCCGACTGGGTCGAGGTCCTGGCCCGCACCCGGATCAGCGAACTGTCCCTGCAGGCCGAACGGGGCGAGGAGGGCCGGCGCCATCTGCTCGCGGCGCTGACGCTGATGGAGGGGAGCATGCCGTGGGGGGACGTCACCGGCGTCAAGGCGGCCCTGATCCTCGCCAATCTGCAACTCGGCGCCGTCGACGAGGCGGAGCGATGGCTGCCGCTGACGCCGCCCGAACGGCAGGAGGAGACGCCCGAACGGCAGGCGGAGACGGGGACGGAGGAGGAGGCGGAGACGGTCGGCGCGTTCGCCTTCGGCCTCGGCATGCGGGCGGAGCTGCTGCTCGCGCGCGGCGAGGCCGAGGCCGGCTGCCGCGAGTGGCGGCGGGCCGTCGGGGCGTCGGAGGGCGGCGAGCGCGCGTTCTACCGCACCGATCCGCCCGGTCTGGAGCCCTGGACCCTGGAGATCGAGGCCGCCGCCGTGGTCGCCCACGCGCACTACGGCCGGCTCGACCTGATCGCGCAGGCCGTCCGCGTACTTCCCCACAAGCTGTGGACAATGCTCAGCCACCCCGTCGAGAAGCCCCCGGCCTATCTGATGGACCTCCCGGTGTGCGGCGCGCTGCTGCTGGCCCTGGCCATGGTGGAACTCGACCGCGCGGAGCGCACCGGGGACGCGGCGGCCCGTACGGCCGGCGCCCGGCTGATCGCCCTGGCGGAGCGGTTCCGCTTCCTGCGCGGCTTCCAGCCGACCATGGCCTCCGCCCGCGCTCGCCATGCGGCCGAACAGGCCGACAGGGCGGGGGTGGAGGGAGCGGGGGGGGCGGTAGCCCCCCAGGGGGCGGGCGCAA
>NZ_JBSFMM010000204.1:0-20003 GCF_053599555.1 Streptomyces sp. NPDC000941 | reverse complement strand
GCCGCGTCCGCGGCGCGTGACGCGGCCCTCGGCGACCAGCCGGTGCAGCACCTGACGCAGCGCGGGGGCGCAGCGCTCGGCCCCGTCCGCCGTGAGCCAGGCCAGCTCGGCGATTTCCCGGCCCGGGGCCGGCTCGCCCTGCGCCGCGCCCGTATAGCAGGTCATCCGCAGCCGTCGGCCGCCCTGGCCGTGCGCCTCGTCCTCGATGACGAAGGGCTCACGCGCGGCCAGGGCCGCGGGCGCGGCGGTCAGGCCGAGCTCCTCGGCGAGCTCACGGGCCAGGGCCTGCGGTCCGTCCTCCCCCGGTTCGAGCTTGCCGCCGGGCAGATAGAACGCGTCGCGCCCGCGGGTGCGCACCGCCAGCAGCTGCCCGTCGCGTACGCAGACCCAGCCCACCGACTCCAGCGGCGCTGTCCCACTCCCCGAGTCGGTCATTCGGCCTCGTCCTCCCCGCCCGCCCCGCCCTCCAGGCCACCTTCGGTCTCCAGGTACAGCTCCCGCACCGCCGCCAGGACCTCGGGGTCCGGGTGCTCCCACAGACCGCGGCTCTCCGCCTCCAGCAGCCGCTCGGCCATGCCGTGCAGCGCCCAGGGGTTGGCCTCTTGGAGGAAGGAGCGGTTCTCGGGGTCGAGGAGATAGCTCTGGGCCAGTTTGTCGTACATCCAGTCGGCGACCACGCCCGTGGTGGCGTCGTAGCCGAAGAGGTAGTCGACGGTCGCGGCGAGTTCGAAGGCGCCCTTGTAGCCGTGGCGGCGCATCGCCTCGATCCAGCGCGGGTTGACCACGCGTGCGCGGAAGACCCGGGAGGTCTCCTCGTGCAGGGTGCGGGTGCGGACCGTCTCGGGGCGGGTGGAGTCGCCGATGTACGCGGCCGGGGCGGTGCCCTTGAGGGCGCGCACGGTGGCGACCATGCCGCCGTGGTACTGGAAGTAGTCGTCCGAGTCGGCGATGTCGTGTTCGCGGGTGTCGGTGTTCTTGGCCGCGACCGCGATCCGCCGGTAGGCGCTCTCCATCTCGGCGCGGGCCGGCCGGCCTTCCAGGCCGCGGCCGTACGCGTAGCCGCCCCAGACCGTGTAGACCTCCGCCAGGTCGGCGTCGGTGCGCCAGTCGCGGCTGTCGATGAGCTGGAGCAGACCCGCACCGTAGGTGCCGGGGCGGGAGCCGAAGATACGGGTGGTGGCGCGGCGTTCGTCGCCGTGCTCGGCGAGGTCGGCCTGGGCGTGGGCCCGGATGTAGTTGTCGTCCTCGGGCTCGTCGAGGGAGGCGGCGAGCCGTACCGCGTCGTCGAGCAGGGCCACGACATGCGGGAACGCATCGCGGAAGAAGCCGCTGATGCGTAGAGTGACATCGACCCTGGGGCGGCCCAGCTGCTCAAGTGTCGCGGGTTCGAGTCCCGTTACTCGCCGCGAGGCGTCGTCCCACACCGGGCGGACGCCCAGCAGTGCGAGCGCCTCGGCCACGTCGTCGCCCGAGGTGCGCATCGCGCTGGTGCCCCACAGCGACAGGCCGACGGAGCGCGGCCAGGCGCCGTCGTTGTCGCGGCGGTAGCGCTCCAGCAGCGAGTCGGCGAGCGCCTGGCCGGTCTCCCAGGCCAGCCGGCTGGGCACGGCCTTGGGGTCGACGGAGTAGAAGTTACGGCCGGTCGGCAGGACGTTGACCAGGCCGCGCAGCGGTGAACCGGAGGGGCCCGCGGGCACGAAGCCGCCGCTCAGGGCGTGCACGGCGTGATCGATCTCGTCGGTGGTGGCGGCCAGCCGCGGCACGACCTCGCGGGCGGCGAAGTCGAGGATCGCGGTCACCGCGTCGTGCTGCTCCTCGGGCAGCCCCAGGCACACCTTCTCCACGGCCTCCGGGGCCCAGTCGGCGTCCTCCATCGCCTGGACGAGGGCGCGGGCTCGGTCCTCCGCCTCGTCCGCGCCCGTGCGGGTGGCGGCCGACTCGTCGAGGCCGAGTGCCTCGCGCAGCCCGGGGAGCGCGGTGGAGCCGCCCCAGATCTGCCGGGCGCGCAGAATGGCCAGGACGAGGTTGACCCGCTGGGGGCCGGAGGGGGCGCTGCCGAGAACATGCAGGCCGTCGCGGATCTGGGCGTCCTTGACCTCGCACAGCCAGCCGTCCACATGCAGCAGGAAGTCGTCGAAGCCATTGTCGTCCGGCCGGTCCTCCAGGCCGAGGTCGTGGTCGAGCCTGGCGGCCTGGATGAGGGTCCAGATCTGGGCGCGGATGGCGGGGAGTTTGGCCGGGTCCATCGCGGAGATGGCGGCGTACTCGTCCAGCAGCTGCTCCAGGCGCGCGATGTCGCCGTAGGAGTCGGCACGGGCCATGGGCGGCACAAGGTGGTCGACGAGGGTGGCGTGGGCGCGGCGCTTGGCCTGTGTGCCCTCCCCCGGGTCGTTGACCAGGAACGGGTAGATCAGCGGCAGGTCGCCCAGCGCGGCGTCGGGGCCGCAGGCGGCGGACAGGCCCGCGTTCTTGCCGGGCAGCCACTCCAGGTTGCCGTGCTTGCCCAGGTGCACCATGGCGTCGGCGCCGAACCCGCCGTCGGCCTGAGCGGTGGCGATCCAGCGGTAGGCGGCCAGGTAGTGGTGCGAGGGCGGCAGATCGGGGTCGTGGTAGATGGCGATCGGGTTCTCGCCGAAGCCGCGCGGCGGCTGGATGACGACGAGCAGATTGCCCCGGCGCAGCGCGGCCAGCACGATCTCGCCCTCAGGGTCGCGGCTCGTGTCGACGAACATCTCGCCCGGCGGCGGCCCCCAGTGCCCCTCCACCGCCTCGCGCAGCTCCTGCGGCAGCCGGCCGTACCAGCGGCGGTAGTCGGCGGCGGGGATCCGGACCGGGTTGCGGGCCAGCTGCTCCTCGGTGAGCCAGTCCTGGTCGTGGCCGCCCGCCTCGATCAGGGCGTAGATCAGCTCGTCGCCGTCGCCGGAGGCGAGGCCGGGAAGCGCCTTGGGCCCCTCCTCGGGGCCGAGGTCGAAGCCGTCCGCGCGCAGCCGGCGCAGCAGGGCGACGGCGCTGGCGGGCGTGTCCAGGCCGACGGCGTTGCCGATGCGGGAGTGCTTGGTGGGGTAGGCGGACAGCACGAGCGCGAGGCGCTTGTCGGCCGCCGGTATGTGGCGCAGCCGGGCGTGTCGTACGGCGATTCCCGCGACACGCGCGGCGCGCTCGGGGTCGGCGACATAGACGGGCAGGCCGTCCTCGTCGGTCTCCTTGAAGGAGAACGGCACGGTGATCAGCCGCCCGTCGAACTCCGGGACGGCGACCTGGGTCGCCGCGTCCAGCGGCGAAAGGCCCTCGTCGTTCTCCTGCCACGCGGCGCGCGGGCCGGTCAGGCACAGCGCCTGGAGCACCGGGACGTCCAGCCCGGCCAGCGCGCCCGCGTCCCACGCCTCGTCGTCGCCGCCGGCCGAGGCCTCGGCGGGCCGGGTGCCGCCCGCGGCGAGCACGGTGGTCACCACCGCGTCGGCCTCGGCGAGGGCTTCCAGCAACTCGGGCTCGGGCGCGCGCAGCGAGGCGACGTACAGCGGCAGCGCGCGGCCCCCGGTGTCCTCGACGGCCTGGCACAGCGCCTCCACGAAGGCGGTGTTGCCGCTCATATGGTGGGCGCGGTAGTAGAGCACGGCGATCCGCGGGCCGGTGACGTCCTCGCGCGCGGTGCGCTCCAGTGCGCCCCACGAGGGCGCGGGTGCGGGCGGCTCGAAGCCGTGGCCGGTCAGCAGGACGGTGTCGGACAGGAAGCGGGCCAGCTGGCCGAGGTTGCCGGGCCCGCCGTGCGCGAGATAGGCGTGGGCCTCGGCGGCGATCCCGACCGGGACCGTGGATGCCTCCATGAGCTGGGCGTCCGGGGCCTGTTCGCCGGTCAGGACCACGACCGGGCGGTCCCCGGCGAGCAGCGCGTCGAGCCCTTCCTGCCAGGCGCGCACCCCGCCGAGCAGCCGTACGACGACGAGTTCGACGCCGTCGAGCAGCGCGGGCAGCTCGTCCAGGGGGAGCCGGGCCGGGTTGGCGAGCCGATAGGGCACCGGAGTCTGTGCCGCGCGGGCACTGAGCAGGTCGGTGTCGGACGTCGACAGCAGCAGGATCATGCGACGGCAGGCCTTCCTCGGGGTCCGCGCCCCGGGCGGGTTGAAGACGGCGGGAGTTCCTGGCTCGCGCGGCCGTCGCAATACCGGCTGCCGCGCTCACAGTGGCGGGACCGCGCCGGATTTCCACCGGCTTCCTACCCTTTTTGCCGTCTTTTGTTGTGGCGGGCCGGGACCGACCCGCCGTGAGCATAGTAGGCGCTTCTGACCTGCCGCGGGGCGGTGAGCCGAACGCAATCGTCGGTATGCTCGCCGCCATGCCCCTCCCCCCGACAACCGCCCCACCAGGGGACGAAACCCCCGTGCGCGGTCGCGACGACGCCTGCCCCGGCGCGCTCCGCCTGCACTCGGCGGACGACGGCGCACTGGCCCGGGTGCGGCTGCCCGCCGGGCGCCTGACGGCACGTCAGGCGCTCGTGCTGGCGCTCGCGGCCGAGGAGTTGGGCGACGGCCGGCTGGACCTCACCTCCCGGGGCAATCTGCAGCTGCGCGGCCTCGACGCGGGGTGCGGGGCCGGACTCGCGGCCCGGCTGCGGACGGCAGGGCTGCTCCCGTCGGACCGCCACGACCGGGTGCGCAACATCGTGGCGTCCCCGCTGTCCGGGCTGGACGGGGCGGGGTACGCGGATGTCTCGGCGTGGGCGCGGGAGCTGGACGCGCTGCTGTGTGACAGCGCGCCCGCGGGTTCCGGATTGGCCGAACTGGCCGGGCTGTCCGGCCGGTTCCTGTTCGCGCTCGACGACGGGCGCGGCGATGTGGCGGCGCTGGGCGCGGATGTGACATTGGTCGCAGCGCCGGACGGCGAGGCGGTGCTGCGGCTCGGCTCCGCCGGGGGGCACGAACCGGCCGGTCCGGACGCGCGCCCGGCTCCTGCCGGGGCGCGCGTGGCGGGCAGCCGCGGCGGGGCGGACGCCCACGGCGCGGCAACCGTCCCGACACGCCGGGACCGCCGGACGGAGGGCGGTGGCGACACGCGGGACCCCGCGCGGCCATACGCCCACCCCGGCCCACCAGGTGACCCGAGGACGACGGCCTGGAACCCTCCACCCGGCGGGGCGGCGGGGCGGCGGGGGTCGAGTTCCGGGTGCTCGCCGAGGACGTGCCGCGCGCGGCCGCCGTGGCCGCCGCGGCGTTTCTCGACGCGGTGCGCGCGAGTGGCACGCGGGCCTGGCGCGTTCGCGAGCTGTCGGCGCGACACGCCGTTACGGCGGACCGGTTGGCCCGGCGACTCGCCGAAGCGGAGGTCCGAGCCACGCGCCTCGGTCCTGTCCCGCCGGTCGTCGAGGCGCGAACACCAGCGGCCGACGCGGCGGGAGAACAGGGCAGCAGCGAGCCCTCTGTCGTGGCCGGCGCCACGTACGGCCGATCCCCGGCAACGCAGCGAGACGCGCCGGGCGTCGCGGGCACGCAGGGCTCGGGAAGCCGGCAGCCGCCCGCCCGGGCCGCCGCGCCGGACATCACCCAGCCGGAGCGAACCGCGAGGCGCGAAGCGGCGGATGCGGCGCCGGCGCCGGAAGGCATGGTGACAGCCCCGCCCCCTAGCGCCGCCTCCGGCGCACCCGCCGTCGGACTCGTCGCCGGGCCGGACGGGCGATGCGCGGTGTCGGTCGCCGTCCCGCTGGGGCGGCTCACCGCCGCGCGGTGGCGGCTGCTCGCCGAGCTCGCCGCCCGGGGCGGCTCGGGCGAGTTGCGTGTGACACCCTGGCGCGGCGTGGTGCTGCCCGGCTTCTCCCCCGGCGACGCCGAGGCCGCGCTGCGGGAGCTCGCCGACGCCGGTCTTGTGACCGCGCCGCACTCCCCCTGGTTCGGGGTCGGCGCGTGTACGGGACGGCCCGGCTGCGCCAAGTCCCTGGCCGATGTGCGTGCCGAGGCGGCGCGCGCGGTGGCGGGCGAGGCGTCCGTCGGCGGCCGACCGGGCCCGGCACGAAGCCGGCTGCCCGTGTACTTCTCCGGCTGCGAGCGGCGCTGCGGCCACCCCGGCGGGCCGGGCCGGTGGGTCGACGTGCTGGCGACGGGCGACGGCTACCGGGTCGCCGTACGAGATGCCACAGGGTCCGCGCGGAGCGTGGACGTAACAGCAGAGCAAGTGGCCGGCGCCGTGGCGGCGGCCCGTGGAACGACATGATCGAGGGCACAGTGTTCGACTACGAGAAGGACGGCGCGGCCATATACCGCGCCTCCTTTGCCACCATCCGCGCCGAGGCCGATCTGGGCGGTCTGCCCGCCGACGTCAGCCAGGTCGCGGTGCGGATGATCCACGCCTGCGGCATGGTCGACCTCGTCCAGGACCTCGCGTACACCCCCCAGGTGGTCGCCCGCGCCCGCGCCGCGCTGCGCGCCGGCGCGCCCGTGCTCTGCGACGCGCACATGGTGGCCAGCGGCGTGACCCGCAAGCGGCTGCCCGCGGACAACGACGTGGTGTGCACCCTGTCCGACCCCACCGTCCCCGAACTGGCCCGCCGGATGGGCACCACACGCAGCGCCGCCGCGCTGGAGCTGTGGCGGGACCGGCTGGAGGGCGCGGTGGTGGCCATCGGCAACGCGCCCACCGCGCTGTTCCGTCTGCTGGAGATGGTCGAAGCGGGGGCGCCGCGCCCGGCGGCCGTCATCGGCGTACCGGTCGGCTTCATCGGCGCCGCCGAGTCCAAGGAGGCGCTGGCCGGGCATCCGGCCGCGCTCGACCACCTGGTGGTGCGCGGCCGGCGTGGCGGCAGCGCCATCGCCGCGGCCGCGGTCAACGCGATTGCGAGCGAGGAAGAGTGAGCGAGCAGCAGACGGGCCGGCTCTACGGCGTGGGTCTTGGCCCCGGCGACCCCTCGCTGATGACCGTACGCGCCGTGGAGGTCATCGCCGAGGCCGATGTCGTCGCGTACCACAGCGCCCGGCACGGCCGGAGCATCGCGCGCTCCATCGCCGAGCGCCATCTGCGGCCCGACCACATCGAGGAGCGGCTGGTCTATCCGGTCACCACCGAGACCACCGACCACCCCGGCGGCTACCGCGGCGCGATGGAGGAGTTCTACGCGGACGCGGCGGCCCGGCTGGCCGCCCATCTGGACGCGGGGCGTACGGTCGCGGTGCTCGCCGAGGGCGATCCGCTCTTCTACGGCTCATACATGCATATGCACAAGCGCCTGGCCGACCGCTACCCCACCGAGGTCGTCCCCGGCGTCACCTCCGTGAGCGCGGCCGCCGCCCGGATCGGGGCGCCGCTGGTCGAGGGCGAGGAGGTGCTGACCGTCCTGCCCGGCACACTCCCGGAGGAGGAGCTGACGGCCCGCCTGGCCACGGCCGACGCGGCCGTCGTGATGAAGCTCGGCCGCACCTTCCCGGCGGTGCGGCGGGCGCTGGAGCGCTCGGGCCGGCTGGCGGAGGCCCAGTACGTGGAGCGGGCCACGATGGGCGCGGAGCGCGTCGCGCCACTGGCCGAGGTGGACCCCGAGTCGGTGCCCTACTTCTCGGTGGCGGTGCTGCCGAGCCGGATCGACGCGCGTGCTCCGGCGCGCCGCGGCGAGGTCGTGGTGGTGGGCCTCGGCCCGGCGGGCCCGCTGTGGCTGACCCCCGAGGCGCGGGGCGAGTTGGCCGCCGCCGAGGATCTGGTCGGCTACACCACCTATCTGAACCGGGTGCCGAAGCGCCCGGGGCAGCGCCGGCACGCTTCGGACAACAAGGTGGAGGCCGAACGTGCCGAGTTCGCGCTCGACCTGGCCCGGCGCGGACGGCGGGTCGCCGTCGTCTCCTCGGGCGACCCGGGCGTTTTCGCCATGGCCACGGCCGTGCTGGAGGCGGCGGCCGAGGACCCGTACCGCGAGGTGCCGGTCCGGGTGGTCCCTGGCATGACGGCGGCCCACGCGGCCGCCGCCCGCGCGGGCGCCCCGCTCGGCCACGACTACGCGGTGGTCTCCCTGTCCGACCGGCTCAAGCCCTGGGAGGTCATCGCCGAACGCCTCCGCGCCGCGGCCGCGGCCGACCTGGTGCTCGCCCTGTACAACCCCGGCTCGCGCAGTCGCATCTGGCAGGTCGGCAAGGCCCGCGAGCTGCTGCTCGAACACCGCGCGCCCGACACGCCCGTCGTGCTCGGCCGGGACGTGGGCGGCCCCGAGGAGCGGATACGGATCGTCAGGCTGGCCGATCTCGACCCGGCCCAGGTCGATATGCGCACCATCCTGCTGATCGGCTCCTCCCAAACCCGCACGACCCGGCGTGGCGACGGCACCGAGATCGTCTGGACGCCACGCCGCTACCCGGAGCGCTGACGGTCAGCAGGTCAGCCGAGGGTGGCACTCAGCCAGGCCAGGGCGGCCGCCGGGTCGGGCACGACCGGCACGCCGTCCGGGGCCGCGGGGCGCCGGACGACGACGACCGGCAGCCCGGCCTCGCGCGCCGCGGTGAGCTTGGCGGCGGTGGCACCGGCGCCGCTGTCCTTGGTGACCACGGCGTCGATGCGGTGGCGGCGGAGCAGTTCCGCCTCCCCCGCCACGCTGAACGGACCGCGGTCCAGCAGCACTTCCATGTGCGGCGGGGCCGGTGGCTCGGGCGCGTCGACGGAGCGGACCAGGAACCACTGCTCGGTGAGTTGGGCGAAGGCGGCCAGGCCCATCCGCCCGGTGGTGAGGAAGATCCGCTGCCCCAGGGCGGGCAGCAGCCCGGCCGCCTCGTCCAGCGACCCGGCCCAGTGCCATCGATCCCCCGGGCCGGGCACCCAGCCGGGGCGGCGCAGGGCGAGCAGGGGAACATGGGCCGTGGCGGCCGCCCGGGCCGCGTTGAAACTGATCGTGCCGGCGAAAGGATGGGTGGCGTCGATGACCGCGTCCACCTGCTGCTCGCGCAGCCAGCGAGCCAGGCCCTCGGGGCCCCCGAACCCGCCGATCCGCACCTGCCCGGCCGGCAGCCGCGGCTCGGCGACACGCCCGGCCAGCGAGCTGGTGACGCGCAGCCCGGGTGTGTCGGCCACTTCGGCGGCCAGTCGGCGCGCCTCGGTGGTGCCGCCCAGGATGAGCACATGGCGGGGCCGGCGCGGCCGGGCTACGGGGGCGGCCTCCGCCGGGTTCGGTGTCATCGGGTGCCTTCCGTGGTGCGTGGTGCCGTGCCGGTCCGCGGCCCGCCGGCCGCGCCCGGTCAACCCTGCCATGGCCGTGGCCGACCGCGCGGCGACGAGAGGCGGCGCTTCCCGTGGCTGAGCCGACTTCGGAGGCCGGGACCGCTCCGGCCGGGGGCCGCAGTGCGCAGCTGGAGCGTTCGGGGTTGCGGCACGGCTGGACCACCGGGGCGTGTGCGACGGCGGCGACCACAGCCGCGTACACCGCGCTGCTCGGCGCGGAGTTCCCCGATCCGGTGACCATCGAACTGCCGAAGGGGCAGCGGCCCGCGTTCGCGCTCGCGGGCGAGGAGCTGACGGCGGACCGGGCGATGGCCGCGGTGGTGAAGGACGCGGGCGACGACCCGGATGTCACGAATGGCGCGGTGGTGCGGGCCACGGTGCGGCTGCTGCCGCCCGGGAGCGGTGTGGTCTTCCGGGCCGGGCCCGGCGTCGGTACGGTCACCCGTCCCGGACTGCCGCTCGCGGTCGGCGAGCCCGCCATCAACCCCGTACCCCGGCAGATGATGCGCGATCACATCGCCTCGGTCGCGGCCCGTCTCGGTGGCACCGGGGACGCCGAGGTCGAGATCGCGGTGGACCACGGCGAGGAGATCGCCCGCAGCACCTGGAATCCGCGCCTGGGCATCCTCGGCGGGCTGTCGATCCTCGGGACGACGGGCATCGTGGTGCCGTACTCCTGCTCGGCGTGGATCGACAGCATCCGGCGCGGCGTGGATGTGGCGCGTGCGGCGGGGCGCCGGCATGTGGCGGGCTGTACGGGAGCGACCTCGGAGAAGGTCGCGGTGGCCGTGCACGGGCTGCCGCAGGACGCGCTGCTGGACATGGGGGACTTCGCGGGGGCGGTGCTCAAGTATCTGCGTCGCCATCCGGTGGACCGGCTGACCGTCGCCGGGGGGTTCGCCAAGCTCTCCAAACTGGCCGCCGGACATCTGGATCTGCACTCCTCCCGCTCGCAGGTGGACAAGGGATTCCTTGCGGAGCTGGCCCGCCGTGGCGGGGCGGACGAGGAGCTGGTGGCGGCGGTGACGGCGGCCAACACGGGCCTGGAGACGGTGCAGCTGTGCGCGGCGCGCGGGGTGCCGCTCGGTGATCTGGTCGCGGTGGCGGCCCGGGAGACGGCGCTCGGGGTGCTGCGTGGGGCGCCGGTGGCCGTGGACGTCATCTGCATCGACCGCGCGGGCGCCATCGTGGGCCGTGCGGCGGCTCGGGGGCCAAGGGGCGCGACGACCTGACGCGCCCCCGCCTCAAGGGCGTTCGCGGCGCGCCGAGTACAGGTGGCTGTCGCGGAACTGCTCCGCGGCCAGCGTGCGGCCCACCATGATGACGGCGGTACGCACCACCCCCGCCTCCTTCACCCGGTCCGCGATATCGCCGAGTGTGCCGCGCAGCACCAGTTCGTCGGGGCGGCTCGCCCGGGCGACCACCGCCGCGGGGCAGTCGGCGCCGTAGTGCGGGAGGAGTTCGGCCACCACCCGGTCCACGTACCGGGCGGCCAGGTGCAGCACGATCAGCGCCCGGCTGCGGCCGAGGGTGGCGAGGTCCTCGCCGTCCGGCATCGGGGTGGCCTGTTGGGCGACGCGGGTGAGGACGACGGTCTGGCCGACGGTCGGCACGGTCAGCTCGCGCCCCAGCGCGGCCGCGGCGGCGGCGAACGCGGGGACGCCGGGGATCACCTCGTACGGCACACCGTGCGCGTCCAGCCGCCGCATCTGCTCGGCGACGGCGCTGAACACCGACGGGTCGCCGGAGTGCAGCCGGGCCACGTCCTCACCCGCTCGGTGGGCGCCGACCAGCTCATCGGTGATCTGATCGAGGTTGAGCCGGGCGGTGTCGACCAGGCGGGCGTCCGGCGGACACTCGGCGAGGAGTTCACGCGGCACCAGGCTGCCCGCGTACAGGCACACCCGGCAGCGGGCCAGGGTGCGGGCGCCGCGCACGGTGATCAGGTCGGCGGCGCCGGGGCCCGCGCCGATGAAGTACACGGTCATGGGGAGGTCTCTCCTTCGGGGGCTGCCACCAGGTGTCCGGCCGCGGGTTCGGCCTGCGCTTTGACCGCGGCCCACTGGGTGACCGGCATCGCCTGCCGCCATCCGGTGAAGCCGCCGACCGGGGCTGCGTGTGCCACCGCGATCCGGACCAGTTCCCCTCCGTACCGCCGGTACCAGCCGGCGAGCAGCGCCTCCGACTCCAGCGTCACGGTGTTCGCCACGAGCCGCCCGCCTTCGGGCAGCGCCGCCCAGCAGGCCGCCAGCAGGCCGGGCGCCGTCAGACCGCCGCCGATGAACACCGCGTCGGGGGTGGGCAGTCCGGTCAGCGCGTCCGGGGCGGCGCCGGTGACGACGTGCAGCCCGGGCACCCCGAGTGCGGCGGCGTTGCGGCCGATGCGCTCGGCCCGTACGGGGTCCCGCTCGACGGACACCGCGGCGCAACTCCGGTGCGTACGCATCCACTCCACGGCGATCGAACCGGAACCGCCGCCGACGTCCCACAGCAGCTCTCCGGGGGCGGGGGCCAGCGCGGCGAGCGTGGCGGCGCGCACATGGCGCTTCGTCAGCTGGCCGTCGTGCTCGTACGCCTGGTCCGGCAGCCCGGGGACGGCGGACAGGCGCGGCGTGTCCGCGGCGGGGGCGCATTCGACGGCGATGACGTTGAGGGGGTCGCCGGGGGCGTGCGACCAGTGGTCGGCGGTGCCTTCGAGGTGCCGTTCGCGCTCGCCGCCCAACTGTTCCAGGACCCGCATCCGGCTGGGGCCGAAGCCGCGGTCGCGCAGCAGTGCGGCGACCTCGGCGGGGGTGGCGGCGCCCGCGCTGAGGACGAGCAGCCGCCGCCGGGCGTGCAGGGAGCGGGACAGGGCGGCGATGGGCCGTCCAACGAGGCTGACCACCTCGGTCTCCTCCACCGGCCAGCCCAGCCGCGCGCAGGCGTGGGACACCGACGACGGGTGGGGCAGCACCCGCAGCCGGTCGGCGCCCAACTCCTCGGCCAGGGTGCGGCCGATACCGAAGAACATGGGGTCGCCGCTCGCCAGCACGGACACCCGCCGCCCGGCGTAGGCCGCGAACAGCCCTGGTACGGCGGGCCGCAGCGGCGACGGCCACGGCACGCGTTCGGCGGTGCAGCCGGGGGGCAGCAGATTCAGCTGGCGCGGGCCGCCGATGACCACCTCGGCCGCCAGCAGCGCCTCGCACCCCGTCGCCGCCAGCCCGTCCCAGCCGTCCGCTCCCAGCCCTACGACGGTGACCGGGGGGTGGGCGGGGTTCACGGCGTTACGGACCTTTCGGTGTGCGGGACGTGCGCGAGGGGTGCGCGAGGCGTGTGCGGGACGTGCGCGGGGCGACGACCGGAACTCTACTGTGACCTGCGGCGGAACCCCTAGGCGGGTGCGCGGCGCAGCACGCAGTCGCCGCACAGGCCGCCGCCCGGCACCCGGTAGTAGAGGCAGCAGGTGCGGCGGCGGAAGGCGGGCGGCGGGGAGGTCAGGGTGCCGGCGTCGCCCAGCGGCGGGTGGGCGAGCTGGGCACGGGCCAGGTCGGTGGCGCGCTCCGCCGCCTCGGGGTGGCCGTGCGCCTGGCACCAGTCGTACAGGACACGCAGCGAACCGGCCAGCGCCGAGGCCGCGTTCCCCCACAGCAGCCGCCCCGAGACCCGGTAGGCCCGGGTGACGGCGGCGTGCAGCGGCAGCAGATTGGTGAACGCCGCGTCACCCACCTGACCGGCGAGCCCTCCGGGTTCGCCCATGACCGACGGCACGCCCGGCCACCACAGGTCGTCGGGGGCGGCGCGCCCGGGGTGCCACCACAGCCGGTCGGAGCGGAGGCGCGACACCGTACCGGTCAGGGCCGCCTGGCCGAGGGCGAGCGACCACACCCGGGCGGCGAGCCCCTGGAAGACGAGCGATGCCGCGACCCTCGGCTCATCGGTGCGCAGGCTCGCGGCCACCGCCTCGACGCGGCCGCGCAGCAGCGGCCCGGCGGCGCCCTCGGGCGTCAGCCGGTATGCCTCGCCGATCAGCGCGTAACCCTCATCTCGAGGATTGCCGGGGTCGGTGCGCAGCGCGAAGAACGGCCCCGCCTCGGCCGCCGAAGGGCCGGCCGACAGCGGCGGGTCACCCATCCGCGTCGGTCGGCGTCCCGAACGCCTCCAGCAGCTGGTCGGCGGCCAGCGTCGCCGTCAGCGTGCCGTCGCGCACCTGCTGTTCCAGTACAGGGCCGAGCCGCCGCACCCCGGGGTGTTCCCGCAGCCGGGTCAGCAGCTGGTCGCGGACCATGGACCAGGTCCAGTCGACCTGCTGGTCGCGCCGCTTGGTGTCCAGCGCGCCGGTGGCCTCCAGCACCCGGCGGTGCTGCTCAAGACGCTCCCACACCACATCGAGGCCGGTGCCCTCGCGGGCGCTGCAGGTCAGCACCGGGGGGTTCCAGGGCGCGTCCGCGGGCTGCAGCAGCCTTAGCGCGCCCCTGAGTTCGCGGGCGGCGGCCTTGGCGTCGCGCTCATGGGGGCCGTCGGCCTTGTTGATGGCGACGACGTCCGCGAGCTCCAGCACGCCCTTCTTGATGCCCTGGAGCTGGTCGCCGGTGCGGGCGAGGGAGAGCAGCAGAAAGGAGTCGACCATGCCCGCCACGGCGGTCTCCGACTGACCCACGCCCACCGTCTCGACCAGCAGCACGTCATAGCCCGCCGCCTCCATGACCACCATGGACTCGCGGGTGGCGCGGGCCACCCCGCCCAGCGTGCCCGCGCTGGGCGAGGGGCGGACGAAGGCGGCCGGGTCGACCGCCAGCCGCTCCATCCGGGTCTTGTCGCCCAGGATGGAGCCGCCGGTGCGGCTGGAGGAGGGGTCGACGGCGAGCACCGCGACCTTGTGGCCGAGCCCGGTGAGCAGCGAACCCAGGGCGTCGATGAAGGTGGACTTGCCCACGCCGGGCACACCGCTGATGCCCACCCGGCGCGCCCCGCCCGCATGCGGCAGCAGTTCGATCAGCAGCCGCTGGGCGAGGTCGCGGTGGTCGGGGCGGGTGGACTCGACAAGCGTGATCGCACGGGCGATGTACGCACGGGAGCCGTCGAGCACCCCCTTGGCATAGGTGTCGATGTCGATAGTCGGTCGCTTTTTCGCAGGCATGGGCCTACAGCTCGTGGCCGAGGTCCGCGGCCAGCGTCTGCACCAGCTCGTACGCGGCGTCGGGGATGACCGTGCCGGGCAGGAAGACGGCGGCGGCGCCCGCCTCGTGCAGGGTCTGCACATCCTGCGGCGGGATGACCCCGCCCACCACGATGGTGATGTCCTCCCGCCCCGCCTCGGCCAGTTGCTCGCGCAGCGCGGGCACCAGCGTGAGGTGGCCGGCCGCGAGCGAGGAGACGCCGACGATGTGCACATCGGCCTCGACCGCCTGCCGCGCGACCTCCTCGGGCGTCTGGAAGAGCGGGCCGACGTCGACGTCGAAGCCCAGGTCGGCGAAGGCGGTGGCGATCACCTTCTGGCCGCGGTCATGCCCGTCCTGGCCCATCTTGGCGACCAGGATGCGCGGGCGGCGGCCCTCCGCGCGCTCGAATTCCTCGACCACCGCGCGGGTCCGGTCCACACCGGAGGACGGTCCGGCCTCGTCTCGATACACACCGGCGATCGTACGGATCTGACCGGAGTGGCGCCCGTACACCTTCTCCAGCGCGTCGGAGATCTCGCCGACGGTGGCCTTGGCGCGGGCCGCGTTCACGGCGAGCGCGAGGAGGTTGCCCTCCAGGCCCGCGCCCGGGCCGGACTCGGCGGCCGCGGTGAGCGCGCGCAGCGCGTCCTGGCAGGCGGCCTCGTCGCGCTCGGCGCGCAGTCGGCGCAGCTTCTCGAACTGCTGGGCGCGGACCGCGGAGTTGTCGACCTTGAGGACGTCGATCTGCTCATCGCTGTCGACGCGATACTTGTTGACGCCGATCACCGGCTGCCGCCCGGAGTCGATCCGCGCCTGGGTGCGGGCCGCGGCCTCCTCGACGCGCATCTTGGGGATGCCGGCGTCGATGGCCTTGGCCATGCCGCCCGCGGCCTCGACCTCCTGGATGTGCTGCCAGGCGCGCCGGGCCAGGTCGTGGGTCAGCCGCTCCACGTACGCGCTGCCGCCCCACGGGTCGATCACCCGGCAGGTGCCGGACTCCTGCTGGAGCAGGATCTGGGTGTTGCGGGCGATACGCGCGGAGAAGTCGGTGGGCAGCGCAAGGGCCTCGTCGAGGGCGTTGGTGTGCAGCGACTGGGTGTGGCCCTGGGTGGCGGCCATGGCCTCCACACAGGTGCGGGCCACGTTGTTGAACACGTCCTGGGCGGTCAGCGACCAGCCGGAGGTCTGCGAATGGGTGCGCAGCGACAGCGACTTGGGGTTCTTGGGGTCGAACTGGCCGACGAGCTTGGCCCACAGCAGCCGGGCCGCCCGCAGCTTGGCGATCTCCATGAAGAAGTTCATGCCGATCGCCCAGAAGAACGAGAGCCGGGGCGCGAAGGCGTCCACGTCCATCCCGGCGTCGAGCCCGGCGCGCAGATACTCCACGCCGTCGGCGAGGGTGTACGCCAGCTCCAGGTCGGCCGTGGCGCCCGCTTCCTGGATGTGGTAGCCGGAGATGGAGATGGAGTTGTAGCGCGGCATCCGCTGCGAGGTGAAGGCGAAGATGTCGGAGATGATCCGCATCGACGGCTGCGGCGGATAGATATAGGTGTTGCGGACCATGAACTCCTTGAGGATGTCGTTCTGGATGGTCCCGGCCAGCTTGTCGGGCGCCACGCCCTGTTCCTCGGCGGCCACGATATAGAGCGCGAGTACGGGCAGCACCGCGCCGTTCATCGTCATCGACACGCTCATCCGGTCCAGCGGGATGCCGTCGAAGAGCTGCCGCATGTCGTAGATGGAGTCGATGGCCACGCCCGCCATGCCGACGTCGCCGGTGACCCTGGGGTGGTCGCTGTCGTAGCCGCGGTGGGTGGGCAGGTCGAAGGCGACCGACAGGCCCTTCTGGCCCGCGGCGAGGTTGCGGCGGTAGAAGGCGTTGGATTCCTCGGCGGTGGAGAACCCCGCGTACTGGCGGATGGTCCAGGGCTGGTTGACGTACATCGTCGCGTACGGGCCGCGCAGATACGGCGCGATGCCCGGGTAGGTGCCCAGGAAGTCGAGGCCGGCCAGGTCCTCGGGCCCGTACAGCGGTTTGACCCCGATGCCCTCGGGGGTGTCCCACACCAGGTCCTCGACACCCTTGCCGGTGGCGCTCTGCAGCGCCTCCGTCCACGCCGCGGTACCCACCGCGCCGGACACCTCCTCCGGTGTCCCGAGGTCGACCGTGGAGAAGTCAGGAATCCCGCTCACGGTCACGCCACTCCCATCGTCTCGAGGGCCGAGGTCAGCACCTCGACCGCGTCACAGCCGGCGAATACGAACGCGTCAACCCCGGCCCGCTGCAAGTCCTCGCGCCGCTCACCGGGCCTGCCCGCCAGGTAGACGCGCAGCGCTCCGGCGGCCTTCAGCCGCTCCGCCACGGCCACCGCCTCCTGCTCGTACACCGTGTCGCTCGAGCACAGACAGACCACGCGGGCGCCGCTGGCGGCGAACGCCTCGGCGGCCGACTCCGCGTCGACCGTGGCGGGTTCGTGCACCGCCTCGATGCCGCCCGCCTGGAAGAGATTGGCGGCGAACGCGGCGCGCGCGGTGTGCGCGGCCGCGGGGCCGAGCGCGGCCAGGAACACCCGGGGCCGGGTCCCCTCTGCCGCCAGGTGTTTGTCGGAGCGGGCGCGCAGCGCCTCGTACGCCTCGTCGCGGCGCACCCGCGGCAGACCGCCGCCGGGCGGTACGGGGGCCGGCTCGCGCTCCACCGGCTGCTCCGCGAGGTTCGGGAACTCGCTGACGCCGGTGATCGGCTCCTTGCGGCGGGCGAGGTCCTTGGCGCGGCGCTCCCAGGTGTCGGCCAGCCGCCGCTCCACAAGCCCGGAGGCGAGGGCCTGCGCCAGTCCCCCGGCGCGCTCGATCTCCTGGAAGAACGCCCAGGCCGCGTTCGCCACGTCGTCGGTCAGGCTCTCGACGTACCAGGAGCCTCCGGCCGGGTCGATCACCCGCGCCAGCTGGGACTCCTCCAGCAGGATCGTGGAGGTGTTACGGGCGATCCGGCGGGTGAAGTCGTCGGGCAGGCCGATCGCGGAGTCGAAGGGCAGCACGGTGACGGCGTCGGCCCCGCCCACCCCGGCGGCCAGGGCCGCGACCGTGGTGCGCAGCATGTTCACCCAGGGGTCGCGGCGGGTCATCATCACCGGGGAGGTCACCACGTGCTGGCGCTGGGCCGCCGCCTCGGTGGGCGCCCCGCACACCTGCGCCACACGCGCCCACAGGCGCCTGGCGGCGCGCAGCTTGGAGATGGTGAGGAACTGGTCGGCGGTGGCCGCGTAGCGGAACTCCAGCTGGCCGCAGGCCGCTTCGGCCGTCAGCGGCCCGGCGTCGGTCAGCGCGCGCAGGTACTCCACGCCCGCGGCGAGCGAGCAGCCGAGCTCCTGCGCCGCGGATCCGCCGGCCTCGTGGTACGGCAGGGCGTCCACGGTGAAGGCCCGTACGCCCGGGTGGTCGCGGTCGCAGACCGCCGCGAGCTCGGTGGCGGCGGACAGGTGGACCGCGAGGTCGGTGTGGTCACCGGTGCGGGCCGCCAGGCCCAGCGGGTCGGCGCCGAGGTTGCCGAGGGCCGCGCGCGGCGGCACCTGGCGGTCGGCGTACAGCCGCAGCAGCGCGCGGGCGGCGGCGTCGAAGTCGGCGCCCGCGTCCAGGACGACGGGGGCGAGGTCGAGATAGACCCCCTTGAGGGCTTCGGGCAGCGCCTCCACGGGCAGCCCGGCGCCGCCGACCGCCAGCCACACCGAGCCCGCCCCGTTCTCCAGGTCCGCGAGCACCGCGCGGTTGGTGTGCGCGGGGTCGGAGTGGGCGTGGCGCTGGCGTACGTCCCAGCCGGACACCGTGGAGCCCTGCGCCCGGCTGCCGCGTACGAAGGGCGCGAACCCGGGATAGCCGGGGTCGGCGGGGGCGTCCTGTGCGGTGTAGAGGGGGTGGACGGAGATTCCGTCCTCGAGCGCGGTGGAGAGCGCCGCCGCGGCCTGCGCGCCGACGGCATCCACCGTGCCGGATTTCCGCAGCACCCCTTCGACAAGGTGGTGCCACTGGTCTCGGGTCGCCGCCGGGAAGTCGGCGGCGAGCGGCAGGTCGTCAGGCAGGACCGTCATGGGAGGAGGCTAGTGCGAGGACCTAAAGCGACAGCAGTGTCCCCCTCTGTGACCTTGCTCTCTAGCAGAATCTCCAACCCGTCCGGCCCTGTGACGGGAACGAGGAAGGCCGTCTGAACGACGAAGGCCCGCCCGGTGCGACGGGGGATGCACACCGGGCGGGCTCAGGACCTTTTTACCGCATCGAAGCGCAGTTATGCATCAAAAGCTTGTTCGCTTTCCCCCGCTACCACGCGACGGGAAGCGACATCAAGCCATGTGCGCGAATCGTCGGCCGTCGGCGCAGCTCTGTGCGCGGAATGTCCAGATACAGCCCCGGAAAGCGGCTCAACAGGGCGGCCAGCGCCGTTTCGGCCTCCAACCGGGCCAGCGGGGCACCAAGGCAATAGTGGATTCCGTGGCCGAACGCAAGATGTCCCGATCGGCCAAAATCCGGATCAAGTCGGTCCGGTTCCTTGAAATGGCCGGGGTCGCGGTTGGCCGAGGCCAGGGAGAGCAGCACGGTCTCCCCCGCCGGGACCGTCACGCCGCCGATCTCCACGTCCTCGAGCGGAAAGCGGCGGATCGCCAGCGGCGCCGGGCCGTCGTGGCGCGCGAACTCCTCGACCGCCGCCGCGATACCGGCGGGCCGCTCGCGCAGCTCCCGCAGCAGCGCGGGGTGGTCGAGCAGAGAGAGCACCGCGTTGCCGATGAGGTGGGTCACGTTCTCGTACCCGGCCATCAGCAGCAGAAAGGCCAGCGAGGTCAGTTCGTCCTCGGTGAGCCGGTCGCCGCCCTCGCCGGTGCGGCCCTCGCCGGTGCCGCCGCCCGCGTCGTCCCGTACCGCGATCAGGTCGGAGAGCAGATCGTCGCCGGGCTCCTCGCGCTTGCTCGCGATCAGACCGGTGTAGAAGCGCAGCATGTTGCCCACCGCTTCCTTCGCCAGCTGCGGCCGCTCCGGGTCGGGAGCGATGAGCGCGTCGCTCCAGGCGCGGAAGTCCAGTCGGTCGCGCTGGGGGACGCCGAGCAGATCGCAGATGACGGTGATGGGCAGCGGTCCTGCGTACGCGGCGATCAGATCGGCCCGGCCGACCGGCTCGACGGCGTCGAGGAGTTCGTCCGCGGCGCGCCGGACCGGCTCCCGCATCCGCTCGACACGCCCGGGGGTGAAGGCCTTGGCCACGAGGCGACGCACCCGGGTGTGGTCCGGCGGGTCCATGTTGAGCAGATTGGCGTCCAGGGCGGGCGGCAGGGCGAATCCGCGGAAGTTGCCGGGCAGCGCGTTGCCCTTGTCCAGGGACAGCCGGGGGTCGGCGAGCGCCCGTCGCACATCGTCGTAGCGGGTCACCAGCCAGGCCGGCCGCCCGTCCGGACCCGGGATCCGGTGGACGGGGCCCGCCTCGCGCAACTCGGCGTACGCGGCGTGCGGATCCGCCAGCAGCGCACGGGTGTCGAACGACTCTGGCGGGCCGGGAACAGCGGTGTTCGCGGTATTCGCGGAGTTCTGCATGGCTCCCGACTCTAGGGCCTGGTCCGTGACGCCCCGGTCGGTCGGAGCCTGTCTCTCGACCGGTCTTCGAGCTCGGCCCGGGCAGGGTGACGCATGGTGGCCGAGAGGCGGCGC
>NZ_JBSFMM010000203.1:0-20155 GCF_053599555.1 Streptomyces sp. NPDC000941 | reverse complement strand
CCACCGGACCCGCGGACACCCCTTCGGCCGGCCCGCCGAGCTCCGCCGACGCCCACCGGCTGCTGCCCGAGGAGCAGGCCATGGCGCGGCTGAACGCGGCGGCGGCCCGGGTGCCCGGCGCCCCGCGCCTGGAGTGGCCCGAGGGCGGTGCCCCCATGGTCCGCGCCGCCCGGCCGCCGGGCTTCACCGACGCCGACCGGCTGGTGGCGGCGCTCGCCCGCGACGCCATCGGGTTTCTCGCCGGGCCGGAGCGCGAGCGGCTGCGGGCCTGCCCCGCCCCGCGTTGTGTGCGCTATTTCGTCAAGGACCATCCCCGGCAGGAGTGGTGCAAGCCGTCCTGCGGCAACCGCGCCCGCGTCGCCCGCCACCACCGCCGCCACCGGACGGATCCCTGACCCGTATGGAGTGATCCAGGCTGGATCACTCCAGCGTGGAGCCGAAACGATCCGGCCGTCAGGGCGCCGGTGTCGCATACGCGGCGAGGCCCGCCCACGGCCGCTGCCGCCCGCTGCTCACCGCCGCTATGCCGCGCTCGTCGTACCGGGCCGTCCGATACGACCACGCGAGATTGCCCCGCATCACATGCCGCATGCCGTCCACGTAGTGCGCGACGTGCCGCAGAGTGCCCGCCCCGGCCCCGGCGAGGAGCGCGGGCAGCCGCGCGGCGGTCTCCTCGAACCACTGGTAGCGGGCGTCGGCGAGGCGCGCGATGTGCTCCACGGCCTTCTCCAGGGTGCAGCCCGTGAGCTCCCGCTGGACGAGCACGCTGTTGTGGACGTCCCCGGCGGCCAGTTCCTTGGCCAGCGAGACGATGTCATTGGTGAAGACCACCACATCGTCGGTGGCCTCCCGCATCCGCTCGAGGGGGAAGCCGCCGTGCACCGCCTCCGGCAGGGCGTACCCGCCGAACCGCTCGTTGAGATCCAGACACGGCTGCACGCCGATCGAGTGGCGGCGCAGGGCCACCACCGCCTCCACCGAGCGCGGGCGGCTCCCGGTGCGGCCCAGCGCCTCGCGGTGGTAGGAGTGCAGATACTCCATCCAGTGGTGGCGGAAACGTTCCCGCCACACCCGCGGCCTGCCCTGGTGGATGCGGTGCCACAGATCGCGGAAGCTCTCGACGAGAGGGCCGCCGGGAACGTCCCCGGCGGCCCTCCCAGTCGCCTCCTCCGCCTCGCGAGTCACCTGGACGAGGGCGTCGAGCAGCCGTAACACCTCCTGCGGCCGGCATCCCAGCTCCCCGTCGAACTGGTCGTCGAAGACGAAGTACCACCCGCACAGATCATTGCCCAAGGCCAGGTCGGCGCCCGTCTCGCCCGGGTAGAAGTACGCCGCCAGCAGATCGAAGCGCAGCGCGTCGTACTCCGCCACCGACGCGTCCCCCTGGAAGACGCCGTACCGCGACAGCCACTCAATGGTGTGCCGCCGCGCGGCCTCGGCGTCCGGGCTGATCAGATCGGCCGGCGGGAAGCCGAAAAGCGCCGCCGACCGGGTCGCCAGTGGTGGTGAATCTGCCTTGTTCATGGTCCGTATCCGCCCCCTCAGGACATACGGGACCGCGCCGGAGCCAGGGACCGGCCCTCTTTGCGCCATGGTCCTCGCCGCATCCGGACATGGTGGCGTGGCCGCTGTTCCCTTCGATAGGGCGCCTGTCGAATTGGCGTGTGCCAATGGCAATGCCGTCAGAAAATTCCCCGCATACCGCGCTACGGAGCGTCCCGATCGGGCTACGCTCAGCAGTACCTGCCGAATGGGGTACGAGCGTGGCGGAGAACATGACACGACAGGGCCGGGGGCGCCGGACGCTGCTGGAGCGGGAGCCCGAACTCAGCGCGGTGGACCACGCGTTGACCGAACTGTGCGGGGAGCCGGCCGACGATCCGGCCGGGCCGCGCGCCGGCGGGGTGATCGCGTTCGCGGGGCCGGGCGGCGCCGGGAAGACCGCGCTGCTCGGCGAGGTCAGGCGGCGGGCCGCCGCCCGTGGCTGCACGGTGCTCTCGGCGCGCGCCGGGGAGCAGGAGCAGGGCGTCGCCTTCCATGTCGTGCGCCAGCTCTTCCAGCCCGTACTCGCGGCGACCGGCGAGGAGACCCACCGCAGGATCCTCGGCGGCTGGTACGACATCGTCGCGCCCGCCGTCGGCCTGGTGGTCTCGGCCGAAGGCGGCTCGCCCGACCCCCACGGGGTGCGCGACGGCCTGGACTGGCTGGTGACCCGCTTCGCCGTCCAGCGGGCCCCGGTCGTCATGATCCTGGACGACGCCCACTGGGCCGACGCCGAATCCCTCGACTGGCTCACCCGGTTCGCGCCCCGCGCCGTGGATCTGCCCATGCTGCTCGCGGTCGGCTACCGCCCTGACGAGCTGTCCGCCGACGCGGCGGCGCTGCGCGGGCTCACCGAGCGGCAGGGCTCGCGGCCCCGGCTGCTGGCGCCGCTCACCCCGGGCGCGGTCGGCCGGATGGTGCGCGAGGTGCTCGGCGCGGGGGCGGACGACTCGTTCTGCCGCGAGTGCTGGGCGGTCACCGGCGGCAACCCCTTCGAGGTCGTCGAGCTCACCGCCAAGGTCCGCGAGCGCGATCTGAAACCGCAGTCGGACAACCTCGCCCATCTGCGCGAGCTGGTCTCCACGGCCAAGGAGAGCGGCCTGACCGACCGGCTGAGCCGGCTCGGCACCTCGGCCGTCCGGCTCGCCTGGGCCGTCGCGGTCCTCGGCAGCGAGGCCACCCCGGCCCTGGCCGCGGAAGTCTCGGGCCTGTCCACCATCGAGACCGCCGAGCTGGCGCTGCGGCTGGCCGACGCCCGTATCTTCACCCCGCCGCGCCCGTCACCGGAGAAGCGGCCCCTGGAATTCCTCCATCCGCTGATCGCCACCGCCGTCTACCGCGCGATCCCCGGCGCCCTGCGCGTGGCCATGCACGGCAGCGCCGCCGCCACGGTCCTGTCCGCGGGCCGCGGCTCCGGAGCCGCCGGGCGCCATCTGCTGGAGCTGCACCCCGAGGCCGACCCCTGGGTGGTGCGCCATCTGCGCGCGGCGGCCCGGGAGTATCTGCGAGCCGGCGCGCCCGACACCGCCCGCCGCTGCCTCGCCCGGGCGCTGCGCGAACCGCCCTCGCTCCAGGAGCGGCCCGCCGTGCTCTACGAACTGGGCTGCGCCGCCCAGCTCAGCGAGCCCGCCGTCACCGTCAACCATCTGCGGGCCGCCCTGGAGGAGCCCGCGCTCGGCCCGGAGCTGCGCGAGTCGATCATCTACCGGCTGGCCCAGGCGTATGGCCACAGCGGCCGTATGGAGGAGGCCGCGCAGCTCGTGGCCGCCGAGGCCGGGCGGGCCGGCAGCGCCCGTACCCGGCTGCGGATGCAGGCCGAACAGATCATGTGGAACATGTTCCGCGCCGACGGCCAGGACTCGCCCGCCCGCTCCCGCCGACTGGCCCGGCTGGTGGACCGGCTCTCCGGCCGCGGGATGGCCGAGCGCTATCTGCGTGGCCTGCGCGCCTTCGACGCGATGACCCGCGGTGAACCGGCCGCCATCGCTCTGCGCCACGCCGACGAGGCCCTGGGCGACGGCCTGAGCTGGACCGATGAGGAATGGGGCTTCGAGGTGCCCATCCTGGTCGCCCTGACCTTTCTCCACTGCGACCAGCCGGGGCGCGCCGAGGAGCTGTTCGCGAACGGCGTCGCGGAGTGCGAGCGGAAGGGCTGGCGCGGCGCGCATCTGGCGTTCGGCCTGACCCTCCTCGGGTACGTCCGCTACCGCCGCGGGGCGCTCGCCGAAGCCGAAGAACTCGCCCGCGAGGGGCTGCGGATCGCCGACCTGGTCGGACCGGAGACGCCCGCTCACTGGACCGCCGTCGGCACGCTGATCCAGACCCTGCTCGGCCGCGGCCGGGTCGAGGAGGCCCAGGAGTTCGCCGCCGAGCACTCCTGCGGCGGAAACACCCTCCAGGCCCTCCAGGCACTGCTGTGCCCGGACGCGCCGACCGTGCGCGGCGAGCTGCTGCTCGCCCGCAATATGCACAGCGAGGCCCGGCAGCGGCTCACCGAGGTCGGCCGGCGGATGGACCGGCGCGGTATGCGCAACCCCGCCTGGTGTCCCTGGCAGCTGCATCTGGCCCAGTCCCTGGCGCTCACCGAGCCACGGCAGGCCGCCGAAGTGGCCCGGGACGCGGTGCGCCGCGCCCGCCAGTTCGGCGCCCACTCCATGATCGGCCGCGCCCTGCACACCGCCGGGCTCGTGACCCAGGGGCCGGAACGGCTCAGGCTGCTGGCCGAGGCCGTCGACCACCTCGAACGCTCGCCGTCCGCCTACGACCTGGCCGTCGCCCTGGTCGACCACGGCACCGCCCTGCGCCGGATCGGGCTGCCGCAGGAGGCCGGAGAACGGCTCTACCGCGGGCTGGAAGGCGCGGTGCAGTGCGGCGCCGACGCGCTCGCGGTACGGGCCCGCGACGAGCTGTCCGCCACCGGACTGCGCCCGCTGCAGCTGCGCGCCGACCACGGCTCCCCGCTCACCTCCCAGGAGCAGGCCGCCGCCGAGCGGGCCGCCCTCGGCTGGGGCGACGACCGGATCGGCGACGAGCTGGGCCTGGAGGAGCGCGAGGTGGCGCAGGTGCTCTCCGGCGTGTTCCGCAAGGTGGGCACCGACCGCACCGGGCTGGCCAAGGTCCTGGGCGCCCCGGCCGGTGTGACCATCGGCGCCCGTGTCCCGCGGCCGGTGTCCGGGCGCTGACCCGGGGCGGATTCCGGCGCCGGGGCACGTACCATGTCCGCATGTCGTTCCTCCGCCGCCGCAGCCCCGCCACGCCCACCGGTCCGGACTTCGACGTCCTGGCCATGGACCCGGGGGACTGGCCCGGCGATCTCGGGGCCGGGCTGCTGCCCGCTCCCGACGGCAGCTGCCAGGGCGTCTTTCTGCGCTACGACCTGTTCGGCGGACGCGGCCCAGCGATGATCATCGGGAATCTGCCCGAGGGATCCCCGGCCCGCGAGCTGGCCGAGGGACAGGTGCCGTTCGAGGTGACACAGCTGCTGGCGGCCCTGGAAAACGATGAGCCGGTCCATGTGGTGGACACCGAGGACACCCCGGTCATGCACGAGGACAACCTGCTCATCGTGCGCCGCATCAAGCTCTCCGAGGGCCGGATCTCCTGCTCCCAGTTCGACCGCAGCGACGGTGTCCTGGTCACCATCGCCAGCTGGGACCGGCCCATCACCGACGACCTCTACCGGCTGCTCAAGCCGCTGCCCGCGGAGATGTTCCAGCAGGGCTGAGGCGCGACCCGGCGGCCTTGCCCAAGGGGCGCGCCGGCAACGGGAGTTCCCCGCCTCGTATCGTCGCCTCGTACTTCGATCGGGTGATTGCCGGACCGCTGAGGCCGACCGCGCGGCGCGGTCGGCCTCACCCTGTGGTTCGCGACTAGCGGTCGGAGCGCTCGATCCGCACATCGGCGGCCCGTACGAACGCCACCCGGTGCCCGAACTGGATCTGGTAGTACGTGTCTTGGCCGCGCACCACCTTGTGGCCCGCCGGGTCGAAGGTCGTCGCCCACAGATACTCGCCCTGGGTCTTCAGCCCCAGCGCGTACCGCTGCCCGGCGAGCAGCTTGTACGGCAGCGGCGAGACGGCCTGCACCGGCACGCCCTCCGGGTACGCCTCCTTCTCCGGGTAGGCGCGGCCGTACACCGGCACGTCAGCCGCGCCATCCTTCGGGGTGATGACCAGGCCCCTGCCGTTCACCGCGGTCGGCCGTCCCTTGGGGTTCTCGAACCACGCCTTCTGCCCCAGATACCAGATGGCCGTCCAGCCGCCCTGCCGCTCCGCGACCGCGAACCGCTGGCCGGTCGACGCGCGGGCGCCGGTGTCGTTGACGCCGGTCGTGGAATCCGCCCCGTCGGGACGCAGCCCGATGTCCTTGATCAGCGGCGCGTCCGCGCTCGGCGCGGTGTGCAGCCGCACCGCGCCCGAGCCGTGCGGGGCGCACGGCTGTCCGGCGGTGTCGCAGTCGGTGTACACGGGCTGGTGGGTGTCGTAGTCGGGGCGGATGGTGACCAGTCCGCCGCTGGGGCCCGTGGTGGTGCGGAAGGGCGCGCCGAGGAGGGTGAAGTAGTGCGCCCAGTCCCAGTAGGGGCCGGGGTCGGTGTGCATCCCCTTGATGTTCGGGGTGGTGGTGCCGGGGACGTTGTCATGGCCCAGGATGTGCTGGCGGTCCAGCGGGATGTCGTACTTCCGCGCGAGATAGCGCACCAGCCGGGCCGAGGCCCGGTACATCGCCTCCGTGTACCAGGCGTCGGGCGCGGTGAGGAACCCCTCGTGCTCCACGCCGATCGACTTGGCGTTGACGTACCAGTTGCCCGCGTGCCAGCCGACGTCCTTGAGCGCCAGGTGCTGGGCGATATGCCCGTCGGCGGAGCGCAGGGTGTACTGCCAGGACACGTATGTGGGGTCCTTGATCAGCTTGAGGCAGACGTCCCAGGTGCCCTCG
Source organism: Streptomyces sp. NPDC000941 (assembly GCF_053599555.1). Lineage (NCBI taxonomy): Bacteria > Bacillati > Actinomycetota > Actinomycetes > Kitasatosporales > Streptomycetaceae > Streptomyces > Streptomyces sp. NPDC000941. The sequence goes on along the minus strand of NZ_JBSFMM010000203.1, from coordinate 13,678 downwards.
GTGTCATGGATGACGATGTAGTCGATCGTCTGGGACTCGGGGCGGTTGCCCAGGTCGTGGTTGCCGTAGTCGTTGTCGCCGAACTGCTCGTACGGCGCCGGGAACCACTCGCAGGAGACGCCCTTGGGGGCGTCGATGTTCGGATCCCGCGCGACGGACGGCAGCCCCAGCGTCCGCAACTGCCGGGTGTCGGGGGACACTTCGGGCGCGGCCGGGAGCGAGACCGCCTCGCCCGAGCCCGTGGTGCGCGCCGCGCCGTCGCGGATCACCTCGAAGACGTCGTCGGCGAAGACGGCGGCCGCCGTGGCGTTGTCCGAGCCGGAGTAGGCCGCCACCGCCCCGTACCAGTCGGCCGGGTCCTCACTCAGCGCCAGCCCCAGCTTCTTCTGCTCGGCGGCCAGCAGGGCCGCGCCACCGCGCACATTGGCCGCCTCGTCGGCGCGCAGCGACTCCGCGGACAGCCCGCTCAGCTCGGCGGCCCGCTCCAGCGTCCGCAGCCGCGCGGGCAGCTGCCGCGGCTGGGGCACCTCGGTGTCGGGCACCAGACGGGCGCGCGCCAGATCGCCACGCGCGTCCTCGCTGCCATGGCTGTGGTGCGGGGTGCGGGCCAGGGCGGCGCTCGCGTCGGTGAGGTGCATGGGGCCGTAGCCGCCGGTGACGCTGGGCGCGCCGCCGTGGCCGTCCCAGCGCGACTGCAGATACGACACGCCCAGCAGCACGCTCAGCGGGACGCCGTACTCCTTCGCCGCGGCGGCGAAGGCCCGCTGCAGGGCGTCGCTCCCGGACCCGGACTCGTCGGCCAGAGCGGCCGGGGCCTGGGCCGCGAGGGGGAGCAGAAAGGCGGCCGACGCGGCGGCACCGGCGGTCCGCAGGGCGGTCCGTCGCGTGGGGCCGTGCTCCGGTCTGTTCGGGTCGTGCGCGCTGTCCTGTGCGGATCCTCGCATTGCAGCCTCCTCTAAGGCGGGCCGAGCGTGCGCCGGTGTGCACCGGCCATGCGTACGGGGCCGAGCCCACCTAGAGGTATCCGGTGCCGGGCGATCCGTCAATCATGCTCACCCGCCCGGGTGTTCGCACGTCAACGCCCGTGCCGCCCGCACGTCAACGCCCGTGCCGAGGTGTTTCCCGGCACGGGCGTACGGGCCTGCGGCGCGTCACTGGTCCAGACCGATGACGTCCAGACCGATGACGTCCAGACCGATGACGCGCCCCGCGGCTCAACGGGTTCCGACCGCGGCCCGCACGGCACGCCGCGCGAGGGAGCAGTCGTCGTGCAGGCGGCGCAGCAGCAGACGCTGCTCCTCACCGGCTCCGACCGCGCCCGGAGCCACGGGGGCGGGGTCGTGCATGGTGCGCTGCACGGCGGTTTCGCACTGGCGGATCTCCCGCGTCAGTACGAGCATCAGATTCACCAGGAAGGCGTCCCGCGCATCGGGCCCCGCCGCCTGCGCCAGCTGGCTGATCTGGCGCCGCGGCCCCGGGGCGTCGCCCAGCGCGGTCCACAGCGTGGCCAGGTCGTACCCGGGCAGATACCAGCCCGCGTGGTCCCAGTCGATGAGCGCCGCCCCGGCCGGCGAGAGCAGGATGTTGTTCAGTAACGCGTCGCCGTGGCAGAACTGGCTCTGGCGGGCGGCGGTATGCGCGAGGCCGCGCAGCAGCTTCCGCAGATCGCCCATGTCCCGGTCGGTGAGCAGCCCGAGCTCGTGGTAGCGGGCCAGCCGGGCGGCGTAGTCGATCGGCGCGTCGAACAGATCGGCGGGCGGCCGCCATAGATTGATCCGGCAGATGGCGCCGAGCGCGGCCCGCACATCGGCGCGCGGCGGCGGCTCGCAGGGGTGGCGCTGGGACGCCGCCACCCGCCCGGGCATCCGCTCGATGACCAGGGCGCAGTTGTCCGGGTCCGCCGCGATCAGCCGGGGCACCCGGACCGGCGGCCGATGGCGGACGAACGCCCGGTACATCGCTATTTCCCGCCGGAACCGCTCGGCCCAGGCCGGTGAGTGGTCCAGCAGGCATTTGGCGACCGCGGTGCTGCGGCCGGTGGTGCCGACCAGGAGTACGGACCGCCCGCTGCGCCGGAGCACCTGGACGGGGTTGAACTCCGGACAGATGCGGTGGACCGACGCGATCGCCGTGCGCAGCTGTGCTCCCTGCGGGCCGGACATGTCGAGTCTGCCGCTCAGCGGGCCGGGGCCCGGGGCCCGCCTCGCTCGCCCGCCGAGGGCGGGATCCAGGAACGGCCCGGCGCCCGGCGGCTGCCGCCGGTACGGCCGGGGCGGGGCGGACACGGAGGACGATGCTGCGTACATGGACAATACAGATCCCTTCGTGCGCCGACGAGTCGCGCGCCTCCCGGCCCCGGGGCGAGGCCGCACCCTGGGGAATGCGGTCTGATTCAGCTGATTCAGCTGAACGCCGCCGGGCCGGGTGGCGCGGTCCTACACCACACCCGGCCGCGGGTGGCACACCATCTGGCGGACCCTGGCGAACCCTGGCGAATAGTCGCACGGGCCGTGACAGGGCGGTTACTGTCAAGTCAGCCGAGAACCTGGGGGCTTGACGTGACGAGGGAACCCAACACCCGTCTCGCGGACCTGTTCGGCCTCGCCGGCTGGTCCAAAGGGGAACTCGCGAGACTCGTGAACCGGAAGGCGGCGGCCATGGGCCATCCGCAGCTGGCGACCGACACCTCGCGGGTACGGCGTTGGATCGACACCGGCGAGATGCCGCGCGATCCCGTGCCCAAGGTTTTGGCAGCCCTGTTCACCGAGCGCCTCGGTCGAGTCGTGACCATCGAGGACCTCGGGTTCGCACGGCAGGGGCGCGCGGGGAAGGGGCAGTCCGCGGACGGGCTGCTCTGGGCGCCCGAGTCCACGGCCGCGGTCCTCACCGAATTCACGGGAATGGACCTTATGTTCAACCGACGCGGCTTGGTGGGTGCGGGCGCCGCGCTCGCCGCAGGATCAGCCATCACCGGAGCCATGCACGACTGGCTGCACAGTGACCCGACTCTGGCCACCGACGCCCCCCGTACCGACGATCCGCTGTCCGCGGACTTCGCCGGCTTCGACCGCTACGAGGCGGCCCCCGTGGGCTTCCAGGAGATAGACGCGCTGGAGCGCTCGGTCGACGTCTTCCGCGCCTGGGACGCCGCCCGCGGCGGGGGGCTGCAGCGCAAGGCCGTGGTGGGCCAGCTCAACGAGGTGGGCGGGATGCTCGCCTATCACCACCCCCCGGCGGTGCAGCGCCGGTTGTGGGGCGTCGCGGCCAACCTGGCCGTGCTCGCCGGCTGGATGTCCCATGACGTGGGCCTGGAGCCCACCGCCCAGAAGTACTTCGTCATCGCCGCGCACGCGGCCCGCGAGGGTGGCGACCGCCCCCGGGCGAGCGAAGCGCTCTCCCGCGCCGCCCGGCAGATGGTCCATCTGGGCCGGCCGGACGACGCACTCGATCTGATGAAGCTCGCCAAGTCCGGTGCGGGCGAGGAGACGCTGCCCCGCACCCGCGCCATGTTCTGCACCATCGAGGCATGGGCGCAGGCGTCGATGGGCCACAGTCAGGCGGTGCGCCGCACTCTGGGCCAGGCGGAGGAGCTGTTCGTCTCGGACAAGGGGGATGTGCCGCCGCCGAGTTGGATGCAGCTGTTCAACGAGGCCGATCTGCACGGCATGGAGGGGCTGGTCTACCGCACGCTCGCCGAGCATGAGCCCGGTGCCGCCGCGATAGCCCAGCAGCATGCCAAGGAGGGGCTGCGGCAGCGGGAGGGCGGCCGCGACCGGTCGCAGATCTTCGACCACATCTCCATCGCCTCGGCGTGCTTCATCGGCGACGACCCCGAGCAGGCGGACAAGTACGCGCGGCTGGCCCTGCTGACCATCGAGCACAACTCCTCCCACCGCACCTGGGACCGGCTGCGCGAGATGTACCGGCTCACCGGCCGGTACTCCACCCGCCCCGATATCCAGAGGCTGCGCGAGGAGATCGAGCAGCGGGCGCCGAAAGGGCTGGGGCCCAAGGGGTCCGGGCCGAAGACACCGGAGGGCGGAGCGCCGGGCGGCGACGGAAAGACGGCCGTCGTGTGATGCGCTACGAACCGGCCCGCGCGCTCGGCTGACGAGCCGACGTGTGAGGAGTTGGCGCGTGAGGAGCTGAGGCGTGAGGAGTTGGCGTGTGAGGAGTTGGCTCGCTATGCGCCGACCCGCGCGATCAGCACGCAGGCGTCGTCCTCGCGCCGCTCGTCGTCGAACGCCTCCACCACGGCCCGTACGCATTCCTGTGCGCTGTGCGCGGTGGCGAACCGCGGTGCCAGCCCGAGCAGCCGCTCGGCCCCCGCGTCACCCTCGGCGTCCGCGCCGTACGGCCAGAGTCCTCCGGTGTGCAGCACCAGCAGATCGCCGGGCTCCAGCCGCTCGCCGTACTGGGGGTATGTCGCACCAGGCGTGGCGCCGAGCAGGACGCCCTCCGGGGGCCGCAGGGCGCGCCCCGTCCCGTCGCGGAAGAGCAGCGGGGCGGGGTGCGCGGCCTGTGCCCACACCAGGGTGCGGGTGGCGGGGTCGTACCGGCCGCATACGGCGCTGCCCAGGGCGGGCTGCGCGGAGGCGTCGAGCAGTTGGTTGAGCCAGCTCATCAAGGCGCCCGGCGCCACCCCGGTCACCGCCATCCCGCGCACCGCGCCGAGCAGCATCGCCACGCCGGAGGTGGCGGCCACGCCATGGCCGGTGAGGTCGCCGACGCTGAGCAGGGTCCCGCCGTCGGGCAGCTCCAGCGCGTCGTACCAGTCGCCGCCGATCAGCGTGCTGGTCGAGGCGGGGAAGTAGTGGGCGGCGAGGTCCAGGGCGGCCGGGCCCTCCGAGGAGGGCCGCGGGGAGCCGCGCCACACGGGCAGCACTGCCTGCTGGAGCTCGACCGCGACCCGGCGCTCGGTCTGCGCGATATGCCGCTGCCGCCGCAGCGAGTCACGGGTCTCGCGCACCGCGCGCTCACTGCGCCGCAGCTCGCTGACGTCCCGCAGCACGGCCCACATGGACGCGGTGCTGCCGTCGTCGTCGAGCACGGGCTCGCCCGACATATGAACGGTGCGCACCACGCCGTCGGCGCGCACGATGCGGAACTCCCCGTCGATCGGCTTGCCGTCGACCAGGCAGTCGGTGACCAGCGCGGTCAGGGTCGGCTGGTCCTCGGAGAACACCCAGGAAGGCAGCTCGTCCAGGGGCAGCCCGCCCTCTTCGGGGTTCCGGCCGAAGATCTGGTACAGCTCGTCGGACCAGGTCACGGCGTCGGTGAGGAGGTTCCACTCGGCGCTGCCGACGCGGCTCAGCAGTGAGCCGTGCCCCTCGGGCTCGGTGTCCCGCACGGACGTGGCGTACGCGGAGCCCGGCGGCGGGGGCGGCTCGGCGGCGGGCCGGCGCTCTGTCTCCGCCTCCGCCTCCGGGGGCGCTTCGGCCCTGGCCGGGTCGGTGGGCAGCCCGTCGCGCAGCTGGTCCAGATTCCGGCCCAGGTCGTCCAGATGGTGGACCGCGAGATCGCACAGCGCGCGCTGCCAGCGCAGCTGGGGGTCGTCCGCCCGGTCGAGGTCCGCCGTGGTGTCCCGGCGGACGGCGTCGACGTCGCCGCGCAGCCGCCGGGTCTGTGAGATGAGCGCGTCGACCGTGTCCCTGGGCGGCTGGGGGGGGTGGGCAGCGGAATGGTCCGCGGAGCGGGGGGACGGCATGACGTTCTCCGATACGGGCACGGCGTGGCCGGGTCGTGAGGGAAGGACCGGTAACGACTCTTGCACAGGCTGCGACATCGCGTAAGCGGTTTGGCAATACCCGATCCGGTGGTGCTTTTGGCATATGCCAGTGGCTGTCCTGGGCAAGTCGGCACGGTTCGGCGGAACGATCTGTTCCGGGTAGGCTGCGGCGCTCGGGATCTCAAGGTCCACGGCGTTGATCCACGTTCATCGCGCATATCACGCCCGGACACCGGCAAGAATGCCGGACGACGGAAATCCCGTTGCCAGCGAACCCCCCGCACCGGATGCTGACCTCATGTTCGATCCAGACATAGCGCCCAGCGGCACCCTGCTCGGCCTCCTTCAGCGAGGCCGCGGCGACGGGACCCTGCACGCCCTCGCGGCGCCGCGGGCCGAGTCGCTCGCGGCACTGCACCACTGTGTGCTGCACGACCCCCGGCGAGACTGGCAGGTCGAGAACCGCTCCTTGTACTACGCCCGGCTCTGCCTCGACCTCGACGCCGGACTCGACGAGATCGAACAGCACCTCTTCGACCCCGACGACCTCATCGACCCTGCCGAGGAGCGCACCGGCCTCGCCCTCGCCGTCCTCGGCCACCTCGCCTCGTACGGCCGCGAGGACGCCCTCCGCCTGCTCCGCCGCTACGCCGCGACCGGCGGCAACTGGCAGTGGGCGCTGGACGAGCTGGCCCTGCGCGACGAGGACACCGAGCTGCGCGCCCTCGCCCCCGCCGTCCTCTCCCGATACCCCGAGACCCCCGAAGGCGACGCCGAACTCGCCGCCGCCGTGCGCGGCGCCTATGAACCCCGGCCCTGGCGGCTGTGGGCCGACGACCCCCGGCACGGGACCCGGGTGCGCGCCGCCCAGGAACAGGGCTCCTTCGACCGCTGGCAGCGCCAGCTGCGCTCCATGGGCCCGCGCCCCGGCTGGAGCGTCCATGACGTCCTTCTGTGGGCCGGCCAGGAGGACGACCTGCGGCCCGGCGCCCGCCGCCCCGAAGCCGCGGCCCGCTGCCTGGCCGCCGTAGCCGGCCCCGAAGACCGGCCCGAACTCCTCGCCGCCGCCGCGGCCGCACCCGACGCGGCCCGCGCCGCGGCCCTGCGGCACCTCGCGGAGACCGGCGACCCCGAGGTGCTGGACCTGATCGAAGCCGCCGTCACCGACCCCGCCGCCTCCGAGCTGGTCTCCCAGGGAGCCCTCGCCGCCTTCGAGCGGATGCGCAGCATCGTCGCCCTCGACCGGGCACGGATGTGGGCCCAGCGCCCCGACGCCCTCGGCGCCGCGGCCGCCGCCATGCTCGCCATCCGGGGCGGCCAGTACGACGCGCCCCTCGTACTCTCCGCCCTGCGCGGCACGGTCCGGGCCGAAGGCCCCGACGCCCAGGCCCTGTGGACCCTCGTCGACGGCGCCGGACGGCTGAGGATCGCCTGCGCGGCCCCCGTGCTGCGCCATGTCTACCGCGAGACCGCCTCCTCCCACCTCCGCGGCCGCGCTGCGCGCGCCCTGGCCGCCACCGACCCGTCCTTCGGCGCCGGCTTCGCCGTCGAATGCCTCTGGGACTGCGAGGAGAGCACCCGCGAACTGGCCGCCCGGCACGCCACCACCGCCGATGCCCGCGTCGTCGACCAGCTCCGCAGACTCGCCGCCGACCCGGCGGAGGAGGCGGAGGTCCAGACGGCGGTCCGCAGCCGCATCGGCCCCGAGGACTAGGCCCTGTCGCCCCGACCTGGCCCCGGACTCCTATCTCTGACCCCAGCCGCAAACTACCCGCGGGGTAGCTTCCGGGCGTTCCGGCCTCCCGTTTCCCTGTCGTCTGCAGTCTCGTTGGGTCGAACGAGTGAGGCCGGGAGCGAGAAGAGGCGGGGCATGCAGCAGGAATGGTCACCGGAAGACGCGGTGGCGTGCTGGACGCTGGTGGACGGTGACTGGCCCCTGGCCGCCAACAAGAGCGGCCAGACTCGGCTCGGCTTCGCCCTGACCTCGAAGTTCTTTGAGCAGGAGGGACGGTTCCCGGGGTTCGTCGAGGAGATCCCGCAGGCCGCGGTCGAGTACGTCGCGGCCTTGGTGAAGGTGCCGGCCGCGGAGTTCGCGAAGTACGCGTTCACCGGCCGGACCGCCGAGTACCACCGCAAGCAGATCCGCGAGGTGCTGGGCTTCCGGCCGTCCACGCGGGCGGACGAGGAACGGCTGATCTCGTGGCTGACCGCCGAGGTATGCCCGGTCGAGTTGGTCGAGGACCGGCAGACGGAGGCCCTGCTCGTGCAGTGCCGCGCGGACCGGATCGAGCCGCCGGGGCGGATCGACCGCATCGTCGTCGCGGCCCAGACCTGGGCGGAGAAGGCGCTCTGTGCACGGACCGTCGAGCGCCTGGGAGACGTCGGGGGTGGCCCGGCTGCTGGCGTTGTTGCTCGCGCTGCACCTGCTACAGTCCGCGCTCGTGCACGTCAACACGCTGCTGCTCCAGCAGGTGCTGGCCGAACCGGCGTGGGCAAAGAAGCTCACCGACGAGGACCGGCGCGGGCTGACCGCGTTGTTCTGGTCCAACGTCAACCCGTACGGCACCGTCCGCCTCGACATGGACAAGCGGCTCGACCTCGCCTTGCCGGTCTCCGTGCCCGGCCCGCGTCGGGCAGCCGACGGTGCGTCCCGCGCCGTGAGATGACGCGCCATGAGGACCACGAGGTCCTGTCCGAGTTCACCGAGGGACGAGCCGAACGACCGCTCGGCGACGACCGCGACGCCGGGTGAATGACGTCGGGCAGTTGGGTCAGCTGAGTCCGCGTACCAGGGGGAGGTAGACCTGGTCCATGATCTCGACCAGGGTGCTATCCGGGACAGCGGTCAGCCCGTTGAGCGCGTATTCATTGCGGAGCAGGTCGACTGCCACGGTGGCCACCCGGGGCGTCAGCGCGGCGGGCCCGACCTCGCCGCGGGCGGCGGCGCGTGCCAGGACCGTCAGCCATGGGCCGACGGCCGCACGGCCGAGCTGTTCGCGGATCTCACGCACCCGCTCGGGATCGTCCTCGAAGTCGGCCAGCAGAGCGCGCAGGATCTTCCCGATCCGGGATGACATCCGGTCGCTGACGCGACGCAGGAGCGCGAGCGCGTCCGAGCGGAGGTCGCCGGTGTCGGGGGTGTCCTCGGGAGCGGTCGGAAGCATCTGACGGTAGGCGGCGACGCACAGCGCCGCGCGACTGGGCCAGCGCCGGTAGATGACGTTCTTGCTGGTGCCGGCGCGGGCGGCGACGCCGTCCATGGTCAGGTTCTGGTAGCCGACCTCCGCCAGTTCCTCGATCGCCGCGTCCAGGATCGCGCGCTCCAGGGCGGCGCCGCGTCGGCGGGTCGCCTTGGCTGCATCCCGCCCGGTTACGACCGGGGTCTCACCGCCGATTCCGGCGTGCTCTTCCACAGTCATACATCCTCCTGACTGGACACCGCCAGTATCCCACAACGAGATGGCCTGCCAGCAACGCTTTCCAAATAAGCAACTGTCAGTATCTAATGTCGGGTGGGAGGCGAAGGTCGCCGACCAGAGAGGCATCGTCCATGGACAAGCGCGCGCCCCTCATGGGGCTGCTGTGGGATATCGGGCTGCCGACTGCGGCCTACTACGTCTGCCGATGGGCCGGCGTCGAGGCCCGGTTGGCGCTGATCGCCGGTGGGGTGATCGCACTGGCGCGGGTTGGCTTCGTCGCGGTCACGCGACGCCGGCTCGACGGACTCGGGGCGGTCGTGGCGGCCACCTTCGCGTTGATGCTCGCTGTATCGGTGCTGACCGGAGATCCGCGGACACTTCTGGCCCGGGAGCCCCTCGTGTCGGGCTCGCTCGGCCTGTTGCTGCTGGGCTCGTGCCTGCTGGGGCGGCCGGTCCTGTACAGCCTCGTCCGGCGCCTCAACTCCGGTAAGGGTGAACTGCTCGCCCGCTGGGACGAACTGTGGCGGACCACGCCCTCGTTCCGCCGCGTCTTCACCGTGATGAGTCTCGTCTGGGGCGCCGGACTGCTCACTGAGGCCGCCGTTCGCATCTTCCTCATCTATCTGCTGCCCATCGATACGGCGGCTGGCACGTCGACTCTCGTGCAACTGGCCACGATTGCCCTGCTGGTCGGCTGGTCCCTGTGGTACCGGCGTCGGCGGCTGAGCACCGCTGCGAGCAACGCCGTCGGGACGGAGGCGTCCCGTGCGCGGTAGGGGAATCAACTACGACACCGGCGCCCACCCGGGCGGCAGGTCCACTCGCGAGTCGTTCGATCCGACGATCGTCCGCCGCGAGATGCAGATCATCGCCAACGACCTGCACTGCACCGCGGTCCGGATCACCGGCCAGGACCCTGAACGGCTGACCGTGGCGGCCGAGTACGCCGCCGACGCCGGCCTGGAGATCTGGTTCTCGCCCTTCCCGAGCGAGATGACCACCGAGCAGATGCTGCCCTACCTCGCCGATTGCGCCGCCCGCGCCGAAGACCTCCGCCGCCACGGCGCCGAAGTCGTCCTGGTCACCGGCGGCGAGCTGAGCATCTTCGCCCACGGCTTCCTGCCTGGCGACGACGTGTTCGCCCGCACGGCCCTGTTCACCGCACCCGGACCGGAACTGCGTGACCTGCTGGGCTCCGCACCCGCGCAGCTCAACGCCTTCCTCGCTGAGGCCGCCGACACCGTCCGGACGTCCTTCGGCGGCAAGATCACCTACGCCTCCGTCCCCTTCGAACACGTCGACTGGACACCGTTCGACTACGTCGCCGTCGACGGCTACCGCGCGGCCCACAACGCCCACACCTTCCGCGAGCAGATCCGTTCCCTACACCAGCACGGCAAACCAGTGGCCGTCACCGAGTTCGGCTGCTGCACCTACCGTGGCGCCGCCGACCGCGGCGGACGCGGGTGGATGATCGTCGACCGCGAACACCAACCGCCACGCCTGGACGGCGACTATCTCCGGGACGAGCAGGAACAAGCCGCCTACCTGGCCGAGTTGCTGCACATCTTCGATCAGGAAGGCGTCGACAGCGCCTTCTGGTTCACCTTCGCCGGCTACCACTTCCCCCACCACCCCGACCCTCGCCACGACCTGGACATGGCCTCCTACGGCCTCGTCAAGGTCACCGGCACCCTGGGAGACGCCCATCCTTATACGGACTGGGAACCCAAAGTTGCCTTCCGCGCACTCGCCGCCGCGTACGCCACCGCACTCCAGCGTTAGAACCCCCGAGATCGGAGAACCATGATCAAGCGTCTGGCGATCGTCGGCGCCGTCCTCGTCATCGTGGGATCGTTCGACCTGGAGTCCGGGGCCGACCTCTGTGACCAGCGGTGGCCGGAGGAGGGTGACGCCTCCCAGCGGTAGCTGGGGGAGGGCCGGGCGGCGCGGGCCCACCGGGATCGATCACAGGGATCGAGGGGACAGGGCCTAACGCTCATGGGACGTTCCCCGTCCCGAAAGCTTCACGATGCCGGGGCCACCCTTCGTACGCCGACAACACGAGTATGCGTGTCGCCATCGTCACCGAATCCTTCCCGCCCGACGTCAACGGCGTCGCTCACTGCGCCCTGCAGACCGCCCGCCATCTGCACCGGCGCGGTCACCAACCGCTCGTCATCGCGCCCGCCGTCCCGCACGACGGCCCGGCGGACCCCGATGCCTCCCGTCCCTATCCCGTTCTGCGCATCGCGTCCCTGCCGCTCCCCGGCTATCCCCAGGTACGCGTCGCCCTCCCCAGCCGACGGCTCGCCGCCGCCCTGACCGCCCACCGCACCGACGTCGTCCACCTCGCCAGCCCCTTCGTCCTCGGCGCCCGCGGCATGACCGCCGCGCTGCGGCTGCGCATCCCCGCCGTCGCCGTCTACCAGACCGATCTGGCCGGCTACGCCCGTACGTACCTCGGCAAGGGCGAGAACGCGGCCTGGCGCCGGATCCGCGCCGTGCACACCGCGGCCGACCGCACCCTCGCCCCGTCCACCGCCGCCGCCCACGACCTCGACGACCACGGCGTGCCGCGGGTGCGGCTGTGGGCCCGCGGCGTCGACACCGAACGCTTCACCCCCGCGCGGCGCGACACCGAGCTGCGCCGCACCCTCGCCCCCGGCGGTGAGCTGATCGTCGGCTATGTCGGCCGGCTCGCGCCCGAAAAGAACGTCGAGCTCCTGGCCCCCGTCTGCGCGCTCCCCGGCGTCCGGGTGGTCATCGTCGGGGACGGCCCCAGCGAGCCGGGGCTGCGCGCCGCGCTGCCCGGGGCCCGCTTCCTGGGGCGCCGCACCGGCAACGACCTCGCCCGAGTCTTCGCGTCCCTGGACGTCTTCGCGCACACCGGCCCGCAGGAGACCTTCTGCCAGACCGTGCAGGAGGCCCAGGCCAGCGGCGTCCCCGTGATCGCCCCCGCGGCCGGCGGCCCCCTCGACCTGGTCGACCACGGCCGCACCGGCCTGCTGGTGCCGCCCCTCGACGGGACCGCGATCGCCGACGCCGTCTCCCTCCTCGCGGCCGACTCGCGGCTGCGCTCCGCGCTCGGCACCGCGGGGCACGAGGCGGTCCAGGGCCGCACCTGGGAGGCGGTCGGCGACCAGCTGATAGAGCACTACACCGAGGTGCTCGCGGCCCGTACGGCGGTGCCAGCATGAGCGTGTCGAACAACGTGCGCACGCCGCTGCGGATCGTCAGGCTCGCCAACTTCATCACCCCCTCCTCCGGCGGGCTGCGCACCGCGCTGCGTGAGCTCGGCGCGGGCTATCGGGCGGCCGGGCACGAGCCGGTCCTGGTCGTGCCGGGCGCACACGCCTCGGACGAGCTGACCCCCCAGGGGAGGGTGATCACCGTCCCGGGGCCCGAGGTGCCCGGCACGGGCGGCTACCGCGTGCTGACCGACCGCCGACGCCTGGCCCGGCTGCTGGACGGGCTCGCGCCCGACCGGCTCGAGGTCTCCGACCGGACCACCCTGAGGTGGACGGGGGGGTGGGCCCGGCGCGCCCGTGTGCCCTCCGTGATGGTCTCCCACGAGAGCGCCGACGGCGTGCTGCGCACCTGGGGCGTCCCCGAGGCCGCCGCCCGCCGGGCCGCCGACGGGCTGAACCGGCGCACCGCGCGGGCGTATTCGCGCATCGTCTGCACCACGGAGTGGGCGGCGCGCGAGTTTGTACGGATCGGCGCGCGCAATGTCGTACGCGCCCCCTTGGGCGTCGACCTGGACCACTTCCACCCGACCCTCCGCGACCCGGCGCTGCGCGACCGGCACCGGGACGGGGCCGCGGTGCTTCTGGCGATGTGCTCGCGCCTGTCGCCCGAGAAGCGGCCCGGCCGCGCGCTCGACGCGCTCGCCGAGCTGGGCCGGCGGGGCGTCGGCGCGGCGCTCGTGGTCGCGGGCGACGGCCCGCTGCGGCCCCGCCTCGAGGCCCGCGCCCGCGAGGAAGGGCTTCCGGCCGCGTTCCTGGGCCATGTCGCCGACCGGGGCGCGCTCGCCGCGCTCCAGGCCAGTGCGGACGTCGTGCTCGCCCCGGGGCCCGCGGAGACCTTCGGGCTGGCCGCGTTGGAGGCGCTGGCGTGTGGCACGCCCGTCGTCGTCAGCGAGCTGTCCGCCCTCCCGGCCATCGTCGGCCCCGCCGGTGCGACGGCGGCCGACCACGGCGCGGCGTTCGCGGACGCCGTCGAGCACCTGCTGTCCCGCCCCGAGCCGACCCGCCGCGCGACGGCCCGCGCCCGCGCCGAGCGCTACAGCTGGCCGGAGGCGGTGGCCGCGTTCCTCGCGGCCCACGACGCCCCGCCTGTGCACGGTGCGTCGCCCGCTCGTGATGTGTCGCCCGGCCAGAGTGAATTGCCCGTCGGGGGCAATGCCTACGCTGGTGACGGGCGTGACGGTGACGCCGCTTCCCCGGGGCAGGGGGTGCACGCCAACGGCCTGCCGGTCGGCCCGGCCGCGAGGGCCGCGCGATGAGCGCGGGCCGCGTCGGCGCCGCCC
>NZ_JBSFMM010000202.1:0-20155 GCF_053599555.1 Streptomyces sp. NPDC000941 | reverse complement strand
GGCATCACCGCGCTGCTGCCGTGGCTGGTCGAAGCCGTCGTCAAGCGCTTCGGCGGCGGCCCCGTCCCCTGGCAGCTCGCCACCCGGCGGCTCCAGCTCAGCAGCGGCTCCGCCTCGCGCGCGGTCAGCGGCATCGCTGTCGCGGTGGCCGGCGCGATCGCGATCACCATGCTCTTCGTCACCGCGGAGAGCGACAACACCCGTTCAACCGGACAGGACTCGACCCGCGCCGATGTGCTGGCGGATGCCAAGGTGGACGCCGGCGCGCAGGCGCAGGACGTCATCGCGCGCTACACCCACACCAAGGGCGTCCGCGAGGCCCTCGGCTTCGCCAACGCAGGGGTCGGCGTGATGGTCGGCGACTGCCGCACGCTGAAGGAACTCGCGCGGATCGGCGACTGCCGCGACGGCGACGTCTTCATGGCCAGGCACGCCGATGTCGACTACTTCACCAAGCCGGGTGCCACAATTAACCTCGGCTTCGGCGAGGACGACAACCCCTCCCGCGGCAAGCCACGGCTGTGGACGATCCCCAAGTCCGCGCGCGTCGTGACCGTCAAGAAGGACCCGGTGGGCAGCGAGCGCTCCGGCATCCTGGCCACCCCGGGCGCGCTCGACATCACCGACCTGAACAAGCCCTCGGTGCAGATGATGCTCCGGCTCGACCCGAACGTCCCCGACGCCATCGATTACGCCCGCAATACGACCGCCGCGATCTCCCCCCAGGCAAACATCTACGAGCTGCGCGACACCACGCAGTCGAGCGAATTCAAGAGCATCCAGCGCGGCCTGTTCATTGGCGCCTTCGCCATCCTGCTGCTGATCGGCGCGAGCATGATCGTCTCCATGCTGGAGCAGTTGCGCGAACGCAAGAAACTGCTGTCGGTCCTGGTCGCCTTCGGCACCCGCCGCACCACCCTCGGCTGGTCCGTACTGTGGCAGACCGCCATCCCAGTGGTCCTGGGCCTCGCCCTGTCAGTCGCGGGCGGAATCGCCCTGGGGGCGATCCTGCTCAAGATGGTCGACAAACCGGTCGCCGTGGACTGGACGAGCGTCACCACGATGACCGGAATCGGCGCGGGCGTGATCCTGCTGGTCACCCTGGTCAGCATGGGGCCACTTTGGCGCATGATGCGCCCGGAGGGGCTCCGTACGGAGTAACGCGCGAGCGACACACTGGTGGACGCCGGGCCCTTCCCCCTAGGGAAAGGGCCCGGCGCTCGCGTGTTTCAGGATTTCAGAGCCTGTGCCCCCCGTTGGGGTGAATCACGTCGTACGGGACACATGACGGTGGCCCGGCCTACGACGGTGCTTCCAACAGAAGCCATTGGGAGGCCCACCTTGTCCGCAACCGACGAGCCGCGCGTTCAGCGCAAGCCGCTGACTCTGCTTGAGTGCCGTCGCTGCGCCTGACGATCGAAACGACCAGCGCGAGCGCGGCCAGGCAGTACCCGACGAGGCTGCCGGTGTAGCCGCCGTCGGCCCGGACCAGGGCCAGCCGGTGGTGGGTGCCTGCCACTTGCTCGAGCAGCACCTTGGCGGCGGTGCGGTCTCCGATGTTCGCGGCGGTGACCATCACACCCAGCAGCAGGCCGAGCGTGCGCGACATGCCGCTTGCGGCCGTTACTGACTCCGGTAATCAGGGTCCGTCCGGTCTCTCGAGAGCGAGGCCCGTCCCGGCGAGGAATCCGGCGCGGATGGCGTGCCGGTACTGCAGCGCCTTGAGCCGCCTGCGGAGCAGAGTCTCCAGCTCGCCGAGGGCGCGGGCGGCCAGGCTGGCCAGACTGCGCTTGATGTGCGCCCACATGCCCTCGACCGGGTTGAGTTCGGGCGCGTATCCGGGCAGCAGAACCATGGTCAGCCACTCGCACTGCGCCACGAGTGCCTGCATCGTCTTGGAGATGTGGGTGTTCAGTCGGTCCCACACCACGATCAGCGGGGCTTTCAGTAACTGGTGGGCGCCGTCGAGCAGGCGGATGTAGTCCGTCTCGCCCAGCGAGCGGCGTTCACCCTTCCGCCCTGTGTGACGACGCAACCGGTAGCACAGGCGGGCGGGAAGACCGGGCCGGTAGCACAGCAGCCCGGCGACCGACAGGCGCCCACGGCTGCGGCCGGGCACCTTCACGGTCGGGGTGATACCGCGCCTGCCTCAGGTACGTCCCTTGGGCGGACGGCCGGTCACGCCCGCTTCATCCTCGAAGCAGATGAACGCGCCGGACGCCGCCCGCGCGGTTTTACCTCCTGCCAGGTCTGCGGGTGCCGATAAATCATCCACGCAGGTCGGGAGCCTGATCACAGATCTTCGGTTCTCCTCGACATTCGCCCAAGTGCCTTCACCCGCAAAGAGCCGGGGCGGCATCATGATCTGTCGTGCTGCTGCGCCTGGCCTACCTCGCCACGACCAACGCCCTGGCGTTCCTACGCCTCCTGCCGATGAGCGACCGAGACAAGGACATCGAGATCCTCGTCCTCCGGCACCAACTGCTTGTCCTGCAGCGTCAGCGACCTCATGACGAAGCGCGAGGATCTCGGCGTTCTTCGCGGCAGTCGATCGGCCCAGCAAGAGAAGGCAGCCCAGTAGTCGACAGAAGATCAGGTAGAGCAGTCGCAGACCCACGATCAGCGATCATGCCCATACTTCGGCGATCGAAAAGCCCCAGGTCAACCACCGCACGGCAATAAAGACACCCTTCACCCACCGAGCCAAGCCCGGCGCAGCCAACCGTCTGTCTCCAAGGGCCCTATGCGCTGCGTTCGGTCCTCGTGATACCGATGTCGGAGCCCAGGCGCCGACTCTCGCGGTAGGCGGGGCCCGCCCGTGCCGCGCCGACGCCGGTGATACCCGGGTCGCTGAACGCCCTGGGCAAGGCGCCTTGATGGCAGATGGGGCGGTCGTCGCGCCAGGCCCGACCGATTGCCGATCCCACCGGACTCCCCGAAACCCCCACGGCGCCCAGCGGGACGAAAGAGAGCGGGACGTGACTGACACCGAGACGACAGGCGGCAGGGTCGGCTTCATCACTGCCGAAACACAGCTCGCGGTGGTGCGCACCGCGTCGCGGTGTTCGGCACGATCTCCCCGGGCTGGTACCACAACCGCAACGCCACCCGCTCCTCAACGAGCGTGTTGTACACACCTTCCCTGGGCAGTGCGGAGGCGACTGACCTGTGCGGGACCGATGGGGCCGAGTTGGCGCCGCAGCCGCCCGTGCCTCCTCGGCCCCCCTACGATCACTACAGTGGCCGCCGCCGGCCTGCTCGAGCTGCGCTCCCTGACCGCGGACCAGCACACTCCGGGCACCAAGCACGCTCAGACCGTCGTCGGTGACACCTCCCTGATCGGGGCGGCGCGGCGGCTCCGGGATGCGTTGACATCCAGCAGGAGAAACGGACGAGTAGAGAGGTAGCGAACGATGCAGATCCAGCGTCTCGACCATTTGGTGCTCACGGTGGCCGACATCGATACAACGGTCGACTTCTACACGCGTGTCCTGGGCATGGCGCCGGTCACCTTCAAAGGCGGCCGCCGCGCGCTGTCCTTCGGGCACAGCAAGATCAATCTGCATCAGGCCGGAAAGGAGTTCGAGCCCAAGGCCCGGCGCCCCACCCCGGGGAGTGCTGATCTGTGCCTCGTCGTCGACGAACCCATCGACCGTGTGCTGAGGGAACTGGCCGATCTGGGGGTGACGGTGGAGGAAGGACCAGTCGAACGAACGGGAGCCACGGGGCCGATCATCAGTGTGTATCTGCGCGACCCGGACCAGAATCTGATCGAACTCAGTAACTACCTCAGCTGAGGCGCGCACTCCGGGAGGGCTCCAGCCTCCCGGAGGATCATCAGCTCGCCGAAGAGGAGAGGTCATCCATGGCTGGTCTGCCGGGGCAGCCACAGGTGTGCTGTCCGGTCGGCGCCGAGTGTTCACTCGGCGCCGCGGACGGTGGGTGATCAGGGTGACGCGGGCCTCCGTTCCCATGGAGGCCGAGGCTGTCCGCGGCGGTGGGCTTGGACCACGGGGCGCGGAATGTCAGGTCAGGAACGTGAAGAGCGGGCTGTCCGGAGGGACGCGCTCGATCCGGTGCGGGGCCTTTGCCATGCGTTCCAGCAGCGACTCGAGGCCGTCAGGCGCACCGAGTTCGATGCCCACCAGTGCTGGGCCGGTCTCGCGGTTGTTTCGCTTCATGTACTCGAAGAGGGTGATGTCGTCGTCCCGCCCCAGCACGGCGTCGAGGAACCATCGCAGTGCACCCGGTTCTTGCGGGAACTCGACGAGGAAGTAGTGCTTACGTCCCTCGAAGAGCAGTGCGCGTTCTACGATCTCGGCGTACCTGCTCACGTCGTTGTTGCCGCCCGAGACGACACACACGACCGTCGCGCCGGGCTCCAGGCCGAGATCGCGGTCGAGCGCGGCGGAGGCCAGGGCGCCCGCCGGTTCGCTGATGATGCCGTCAGCTTGGTAGAGGTCGAGCATCTCCACACAGACCCGGCCTTCCGGCACCGTGAGCAGACGAGGCGGCTGCCGCGCGACGACCGCAAAGGTGTGTCTGCCGACCGTGCGTACAGCTGCGCCGTCGACGAAGGGATCGAGCTCCGGCAACGTGACGGGACCTCCGGCGGCCAGCGCCGCTGCCATACCCGCCGCACCCTGCGGTTCGGCCCCGATCACCTGGACAGTCGGGTGCGTCTCACCGAGCCAGGCGATGGCGCCCGCGAGGAGGCCGCCACCGCCCACGGGGACGATCACCGCATCCGGAGCGCGTCCGAGCTGCTCGACGGCTTCCCTCACCACGGTGCCTTGTCCGGCGATGGTGCGCGGGTCGTCGAAGGCTGGTACGAGCGTCGCTCCGGAAGCACGGGTGTATTCGGTCGCCGCAGCAGCGGCGTCGTCGTAGGTGTCGCCCTCGACAATCATGTGAACGTGCTCGCCACCGAGTGTCCTCACCCGGTCCCGTTTCTGCCGGGGTGTCGTCCTCGGCAGGTACACCCGGGCAGGCACGCCCAGGGATGCGCAGGCCAGTGCGACACCCTGGCCGTGATTGCCGGCGCTCGCGCAGACCACACCGCGCCGGCGTTCCTCCGCGGACAGCTGTGCGATGAGGTTGTAGGCGCCGCGTGCCTTGTACGACCGCACGGCCTGCTGGTCCTCGCGCTTGAGCCACACGTCGAATCCGTACCGCGCGGACAGCCGCTCGCTGCGGTGCAGTGGGCTCGGCCGGATCACCTCCGCACACCGCCGGGCGGCCTCGACCACATCCGCTGCGCCCACGATGCCGGTCCCACTGTGCTCAGCCACCCATTTCTCCTGTCGTATCGTTATGCGCATGGCAGCCCGAGGTAAGTCCGCCACGGTGGCGAACGAAGGGGCGAAGCAGGCGCCGCTGCTCGTCCTGGGAAAGATCGCCGAGATTCTCAACGCTTTCACACTGGCCCGGCCCTCGATGAACTTGCGCGAGATCCAGCAGCAGACCGGACTGCCTGCCTCGACCGTTCAACGCCTGGTGACGAACCTGGTCGCGCACGGGTTTCTCGACCGTTCCGAGGACACGTTCCGGATCGGGGTGAAGATGGCCTACTGGGCGGCTGCCGCGGCCAAGGACCTCGACATCCTCCAGGTGGTCAACCCCGCCCTGAAGGACCTCCGCGACCAGACCGGGGAGACCGCATGCTTCTTCCGCTCCGAAGGCTCCCAGCGGGTGTGCATCGCGGTCGCCGAAACCCGGCATGCCCTTCGCCGGGAGATGTCGGTGGGGAAGATCGCCCCCATCACCGTGGGGTCGTCGGGGCGTGTGCTGCTGGCCTGGGATCCGGATCTCGCCGAGCGGGTGCTGCGGGAAGAGCTTCCACAGCTGACCGAGAGCACCGTGACCGACAGGGACGAACTGCGCGGGCTGATCAAGCAGACGCGTTCCGAGGGGTATGCCATCACGGTCGGTGAACGCATCGACGGTGCGTCGGGCCTCGCGGCCCCGGTGTTCGATTCGGCCGGGGATCTGGTCGGGGCGCTCATGGTCCACGGGCCGACGCTGCGCATGCCTTATGAGCGGTGCGTCGAATGGGTCGATCTGGTGGTGGAGCATGCCGAACAGATCACCCGAGCGCTTGGCGGCCGGTACCCTGCCTGACCCGCAGCCGCTGTCCGATGGCCCGGCCTGCCGCTTCCATGGCTGCCTCGTCGCTCGCCACGATGACGTCCGTGAACTCCTCGCACAGAGGCCCGAGATCCGCGCCGACGGAACCCGCCACGGCGAAGCACGCGATACCGGCCGAGCGGGCCAGCACGGCGGACACGATCTTCCCTTGACTACTCTGTACGTCGAGCCGTCCCTCTCCGACGACGACAGCTTCCGCGTCGGCGAGGTGGTCGTCGAAGGACAGCGCGTTCAGGACGTAGTCCGCGCCTGATACCAGCTCGGCGTCGAATTGTGCCCACATCGCCCCGGCGAAGCCTCCGGCAGCCCCGGTCCGTGGCACGTACGTCGGGTCGCGCCGCAGCAGCCTCGCCCGATGATGCAGGCGCAGGGTCAGGGCGGCGACCTGCCCCACGTCCGCACCCTTCTGGGGGCCGAACACCCGTGCCGCTTCGGCGTAGGGGGTGGTGACGTCGGTCAGGACCGTCACCGGTGTGCCGCGCAGACCGCCGCGTTCCTCGATCGCCCGCAAGGCCCCGAACCCGCCATCGCTGGTGGCCGATCCGCCGGCCGCCACGACGATCTCGGTGGCACCCTGACGTACGGCGTCAGCCATCAGCATCCCGACGCCGTACGTGTCGGCGGTCACCGGATCCCGCGAGCCTTCGTGCGGGGCGTTGATCCCGCACACCTGGGCGAGCTCGATGTAGGCGGCGCCGGAGGGCGCGAGCGCGACCATTCCCTCGCATTCCGCCCCCCAAGGGTTGCGGGCCGGCGCGGCACGGTGGCGCAGTCCGAGGGGTTCGGCGAGGACGGCGAGGGTTCCCTCGCCGCCGTCGGCCACTGGGACGAGCACGGGGACGGCCGGGGTCTGGGCCAGTCCCCGGCCGATCGCCGTGGCCACCTGTGGTGCGGTGTACGTGCCCTTGAAGCTGTCGGGCGCCACGACGACCTTCATCGCCACGCCTCCGGGTTCACCGCGTGGGCCGGCATCTCTCCCCGCGCCATCGCGACCGCGTTGTTCGCGCAGACCTCGGCCATGGTGGCGCGGACGGAGCGGGTGGCGCTGCCGACGTGGGGCAGGAGGGTGGTGTTGGGCAGGTCAGCGAGGCCATCGGCGAGCGCGGGTTCGTCCTCGTACACATCGAGCCCCGCCCCGGCGATCTCACCTGAGCGCAGCGCCTCGACGAGTGCCTTCTCGTCCACCACGGGCCCGCGCGAAGTGTTGACGAGGCAGGCCGTCGGCTTCATGACGCGAAGGGTCTTCTCATCTACGAGATGGTGTGTGGCGTCGGTCAGCGGGACGTGCAGCGAGATGAAGTCGCTGGTGCGCACCAGGTCGTCCCACTCGGCGTACTGCACCCTACCGGCGAGGTGTCCAAGCCGCTCGGCGGGTACGGGTCCGCTGCGTGCGGTGTAGCGCACGGTCATGCCGAACCCGAGAGCGCGTTCCGCCGTCGCCCGGGCGATCCGTCCGAAGCCGACGAGTCCGAGCGTGGCCCCGCTGACGTCACTCCCGAGAAGCAGCTCGGGTTGCCAGCCCTGGTATTTCCCCGCGCGGACGAAGCGGTCCGCCTCCACGCAGCGGCGTGCCGTGGCCAGCAGGAGAAGCATCGCGATGTCGGCGGTGGCGTCGGTGAGGACACCGGGAGTGTTGCCCACGAGGATTCCGCGCCGGGTGGCACTGGCCACGTCGACGTTGTCGTATCCGACCGCGTAGTTGGAGATGCCCTTGATCGTCGCGTCTTCCAGTACGGCCCGGTCGAACAGATCTGTCAGCTGGGCGACGACGACGTCGACGTCCCCCGAGGAGCATTCCCGGCGCAGTTCGCCCGCGGACAGCTGCCAGTCGGGTACGCGCACCTCACCGGCCGCCTCCAGAATGTGCATTCCGGGAGCCGGGATGGCGGTGGTCACCAGGAACTTCATCGGCACGCCTGCGCATCCGGTGCCGCCACGGCCCACTCGAACGCGGTGGTGCTGGAGTGCGCAGCCTGACCTGCCCGGGAGCGGTTCGGCTCGTCCAGTTCCGCCAGCAGCCCGTCGGCCAGCTCGACCACGGCGCCGAAGGTGTCCGGCGTCAGCCAGTCGGGGCGCAGCGCGAAGAGCAGGTCCTCCGTCGCGGCGTTCCCGCTGGCACCGGGTGCGAACGGGCAGCCGCCGAGGCCGCCGAGTGCCCCGTCCAGTTCGCTTGCTCCGGCGGCCACCGCGGCCAGGGAGTTGGCGACACCCATCCCCCATGTGTCGTGCCCGTGGTAGACGATCCGTCGCGCGGGCGATCGCGTTGCCACTGCGGAGACCAGGCTGGTCACCTGGGCTGGTACGGCCTGCCCGAGGGTGTCGCACAGCACGATGTCCTCGGCACCCTCCGTACGGGGGTCGTTGGCTATCCGGAGCACCGTTTCCTCCGGGACGAGGCCGTCGAACGGGCAGGTGAACGCCGTGGCGATGCAGAGCTGGATGCGCCCGCCGGCCGAGCGCGCGTGCTCGATCGCCACCGGCATGGCGGCGAGGCTGTCCTCGGTCGACCGGCCGATGTTGGCCTGGTTGTGGCGGTCGGACGCCGACAGGCAGTACTGGAAGTTCACCGCGCCCGCCCTCGCCGCCTTCTCGATGTGTCGTGGGGTGGCCACCCAGACCCAGGACCGGGCGAGCTCGTCCGGATCCAGGTGTTCGATCACCTCCAGCGTGTTGGCCATGGGCGGGACGAGGGCCGGATTGGCGAGCGAGCCTATCTCCACGCTGGGAATGCCGAGGGAGAGGAGTTCACGGACGACAGCCACCTTCCGGTCGGTGGACAAGGGCTTGCCGGTGAGCTGGAGGCCGTCGCGCAGCGTCACATCGCGCAGAGTCACAGGGGTACTCATCACTTCTTCTCCATCTCCATGATGATCGCGTCGGTCTCCTGGTCGTCCTTGCCGAGCAGTTCGGTGAGCACCTGTCGGGTGTGCTCGCCGAGGTCGGGGCCAAGGGACCGGACAGGCAGGGACCTCTCGCCGAGGACCGGGACGATGCCGGGGAATCCCACCTCCTGAGGCTCATCCGCCGCTATGGAGACAGGTAGCCGCTGGATCATGTCGCGGGCGGCGAACTGCTGGTCCGCGCAGATGTCCGCCGCGGTGTAGATCGGGCCCGCCGGGACGCCTGCGGCGTCGAGGGCTTTGAGTACGTCGTCCCGAGGAAGCGTCTTGGTCCATGTGCTGATCGCGCCGTCGAGTTCGTCACGACGTGCCCATCGCTCCGCGTTGGTCTGCAGTCCGGGATCGTCGGCGAGATCAGGGCGCTCGATGGCGCGCATATAGCGCCGGAAGATCGCGTCTCCGTTACCGGCGATCACCACGCTGTGCCCATCGCCGCACTCGTAGGCGTTGGTGGGGGCGATGCCCTCCATCCTGCCGCCGACCCGCTGCCGTTCGAGGCCGTAGGCGAGGTAGTCCGGAACGAGTGATTCCATCATCGAGAACACGGCCTCGTGCAAGGCGACGTCCACCGTTCGCTCGGACAACGGCGACCTCGTGGGGACCCGCTCGCGCTGCAGGAGCGAGATGACGGCGCCGAACGCCGCGTACAGGCCCGCGATCGAATCACCGATGGACACACCGACCCGGGAGGGCGGGCGGTCTGCTTCCCCGACCAGGTGGCGCAGGCCTCCCATGGCCTCGGCCACCGCGGCGAACCCCGGGCGGTCCGACAGGGGCCCGGACTGGCCGAACGCGGAGATGCGGGCCAGCACAATGTCGGGGTTGGCCTCCTCGAGGGCGGCGGGGCCCAGTCCCCAGCGCTCCAGCGTGCCGGGGCGGAAGTTCTCGATCACGACATCACATCGCCGCACCAGTTCCAGCACGGTCGCCCGGCCGCGGTCCGTTTTGAGGTCGAGCACCACCGACTTCTTGTTGCGGTTGATGGTGCGGAAGAGCATCGAGACGTCACCGGCGTAGAGCCGCCAGTTCCGCAACTCGTCTCCACTACCAGGGCGTTCGATTTTGATGACCTCGGCACCGAAGTCCGCGAGCAGTCGCCCGGCGGTGGGGCCCGCGATGTAGTTGCCGAGTTCGAGCACACGCACTCCGTGCAGCGGCAACTGTGTGCTGCGGTTAGTCATGAGTCCTCACGTAATAGGTGGGTGATAGGGGAATTCAGAGGAGGGCGCTCAGCGCGAGGATCGGGCCCATCGCGACGACGGAGGCGACGGAGACCCCGACCGAGCAGGTCTTGAGGGTGCCGCGGGTGGTCTGGCCCATCAGGGACTGGAGCAGCCAGAAGGTGTTGCTGGTCAGGTGTACGAAGAACAGTGATCCGGCTCCTGCGGACAGCGCGATCAGTACGGGGTCGAGGCCCAGGGTGGGGGCCACCGGCGCGAGCAGACCGGCGGCAGTGATCGCGGAGATCGTCACCGAGCCGACGGCGACGTGCAGCACGGCGGCCACCAGCCACACCATCAACAGCGGGGCCCAGGTGTTGGCCTTGAAGTACTCGCCGAGGATGTTCCCCAGCCCGCTGGCGGCGATCACCGCTGCGAGACAGCCTCCGACGCCGTTGAGGAGGAGGATCTGCCCGCTGTCGCGCATGCCCTTGCTCAGCGCGGCGTCCACCCGGGGCTGTCCGAGGTAACGCCGGGCGACGAGGCAGGTGACGACCAGGCCGAACAGGAGGGCCACGACCGGGCTGGAGAGCAATGCCACGACGGAGTTGTGCCACCCCGCCACCTGGGAGAGGGCTCCGGTGGCGATGAGGAGGAGGGAGACGAGGAGGGGCGAGAAGAGGAGGAGAAGTCGGGGCTGCGGCTGGGTACGGGCCTTCACCTCCACGGCCGTCATGGTCCCGCCGCCAGGGGTGTTCTGCCCGTCGGAGTCCGTGTCGCCGACACTGTCACTGTCCGCGGCTGCGCTCGGCGAGGGCCCGGAAACGTCCTCTTCGTCGAGCGCCGGGTTCCACCAGCCGCGCGTCAGCGCGAAGCTCATGATGGTGATGGCGATGGCCACGGTCGGGACGACGACGATGAGTCCGTACAGCAGGTACGTGCCGAGCGGCACATTGAGGAGCGCGGCGAGTGCCAGCGCTGCGGCACCGGGGACCGTGAAGACGATGCCGCACTCCAGCCCGATCGCCAGGGCGGTGGCCATGCGGGCGGTGCCGTACCGACCGAGCTTGGAGGCTATGCCCTTGGCCAGCGGCCCGGTGATCACCAACAACACGTCCAGATAGACGGACTGCAGAAACGTCGTGATCGTCAATGCCATTGCGTGGGGGATCCGCCTCGGGCCCGCGATGCGCAACAGGGTTTCGACGAGGCGCTCGATGGCTCCGAGCTCACGCAGGAGGGCTCCGATGAGCACCCCGAACGCGATCAGGAGTCCGATGTCGGCCATGACGTCGCCGAACCCCTTGGTGATGGTCTTCACGGTCTTGTCGACCCCGAGGCCAGTCGCGAGTCCCAGGTAGCAGGCCCCCAGAACCAATGCGACCACGGGGTTCATCCGTAGCCGCACGATCAGGAACACGATGGCGATCACAGCGACGGCCGTGTTGATCAAGATTGCGGTATCTGACATACCTACCGTCCGTTTCGTGCGAGATAGGGCGCATACGAAGCCAGCGACCCGATCCGGTGGCCCGCATTATGAGCATGAGCCCACGATGTGGGTCAACAGTCTGGAAACATGCATCTGCGGAACCGCGCGCAGGCAGGAACGGCATCCGCGGGCGCGCACCGCTCGTGAAATCGACGTATCGAGCCCCAACTGCCGCCACCGCGGCGCCTGTCCGGCCGCGCCGCCTTGTCGGGCAACCTCCTCTTGCGGGAGCGCCCGCCACCGCTGTGGCCGAACAGGCGGGACTCACTCCGCGCATCGTCTTCGAGTCGGCGAACTACAACGTGGCCCAGTCCCTTGTGGGCACCGGAATCGGGGTGACGGTGCTCTCCAGACTCACGGTCGCGCCCACACCGGGCGCCGTGCACCGGGAACTGTTCGAGCCGCGGCTGATACGCGAGATCTACGCCGTCACCCCGGCCGACACCTGCCTGGTGCCCTTGGCCGATGTCCTGGTCGGGCTGCTGAAGGAGGTCGCCGACGAGATCCGCGAGGCGTGGGAGGCCCAACCGCTTGACCTCTCCTGAGGAGCCGGGCTGACCTGGGGAGATGCGGGAGCTACGCCCAGTAAGACGCTGTCGATATCGACGAGAGTCTGAATCAGACTTTGCCTCTATGGCGGGTGTCTGGTGCAGTGAGCGAGGCGACGGCGTCCGCGAGGCGCCACACGCGATCACGATGGAGAAGAGGGCGCGGAGTCACTGCCGGCTGTCTTCCCACAGGCGAGGGCCTCAGCCCAGATCACCCGAAAGGACACGCGGCTTGTCCGACATTCAAACCCGTCTCGAGGATCGGGGACTGCGTCTCCCGGAGCCCCCGAAGCCCAACGGAAACTACATCCCTTTCGCCCGGTCGGGCCGCCAGATACTCGTGGCCGGACAGACCTGTCTGACCGACGGAGTGCTGCAGTACGAAGGGGTCGTCGGCGTCGACCTCACCGTCCCCGAGGCCCAGCAGGCCGCCGCACTGTGCGCGCTCAACGCGTTGGCCATCGCCGGCCTCGCCTGCGACGGCGACTTCGACCGCCTCCGGGCACTGAAAGTGACCGGCTTCGTGCGGTGCGGCACCGACTTCGCCGACACGCCACTCGTCATGGACGGCGCCTCCGACGTGCTGGTTCTGGCCCTGGGCGAACGGGGCCGCCACGTCCGCGCCGCGGTCGGGGCAGCGGCCCTGCCACGCCGCGCGCCGGTCGAGATCGAGACCCTCTTCGAGGTGGAGCAATGACCGATGATCCCGTGCCCGGCTTCGGCATCGACGCCATCCGCGAGGCCGCGAAGCGCCTGGCCGGCCGCGCGGCGCGGACGCCGCTGCTGAACTCCCCGATGCTGGACGACCTCGTCGGCGGCCGCGTCCTGGTCAAGGCCGAATGCCTGCAGCTGACGGGCTCGTTCAAGGTGCGCGGAGCACTCAACGCCCTGCTCGCCCTGGACGAGGACGCGCGCCGCGGCGGGATCGTGACCTACTCCGCCGGCAACCACGGCCAGGCCGTGGCCGCCGCGGCACGGCACGCCGACTGCCCCGCGGTCATCGTCATGCCGCGCGATGCCCCCCGCATCAAGATCGACAACTGCCGCTGGTGGGGCGCCGAGACCGTCTTCTACGACCCGGAGACCGAGGACCGCGAAGAGGTCGCGGGGAAGATCCTTCAGGCGCGCGGCATGACGCTGATCCCGCCCTTCGAAGACCCCAGAGTCATGGCGGGGCAGGGCACCGTCGGCCTGGAGATCGCCGAGCAGGCACGGGAGCTGGGCCTGACCCCGGACACGATCCTGGTGAACTGCAGCGGCGGCGGACTGGCCGCCGGCGTGATCACCGCCCTCAACCACGAGTTCGAGGGCCTGGCCAACCACATCGTCGAGCCGGCCGGCTTCGACAAGATGGCCCGGTCCCTCGCGACCGGCCGCGTGTGCTCCAACCCACGCCCGCCGGGTGGCGTGATGGACGCGATCTCCGGCCCGGTGGCCGGTGCACGCCCTCTGGCCGTCCTCAGTCGCCACGAGGTGACCGGTCTGACGGTCACCGACGAGGAGGCCCTGGCAGCGGTGGGCGTGGCCCACCGCCTCCTCAAGATCGTGGTCGAGCCGGGTGCCGCGGCGTCCCTGGCGGCGCTGCTGGCCGGGAAGGCCGACGTACAGGGCAGGACTGTGGCGCTCGTGGCGTCGGGCGGCAACGTCGATCCGGCTGTCTACCGCCGGGCACTGTCTGACTGAGGCGGCACCCCGCTTTCGTCGGGCGCCGGTTCCTCCCTACAACGCGCCGGGGTGCGGGGACACGACGGTGCGGGTCTGTCGCGGATCTCGGTCCCTCCCCCGCACGGTCCACGCCAGCGCCGAACGCTGACGACCTTCGAGGGCACCTGATGATCCTGCCACGGCCGTCCCAGGCCACAGCCCGTGTCCAACAGTTCTCCCCGCACCCACCGGAGCGACCCCGCCGACGGGAGCCGTGATTCCGGCGGTCGGGAGAACCCGACTTCCCCACGCCATTCGGTCTTCGTCCCACCACCGCGGGCCATCACCTGGACGTCGCAGCGCTATCCGCAGCGTTGCCCGGCGCACGCATGGTCGTGCTCTGCAACCCGTCCAACCCGACCAGCGCGGTGCTGCCGGCCAGGCGACTCACGGCTCGGCGAACTCCTCGTCGGGACCGACGTGCTCGTCCTCGTTGACAAGGCGTACGCCGAACTCGTCCACGACTGCGTGTAGGTCGTCTCCTCGCTCGGCATCGCCTCAAGGACCCGTGACCTTCGTCACGAAGCGACGGGCAGTCACGGACGTGCTGCACAGCAACGAACCCAAGCGCGTCTTCTATGCGTTCACCCGCTACGACGTTGACCTGCCCTCAACGGAAGTGGTCCGGCTGTTCCTGCAGGACAGCGTCGCCGTACGTTCCGGCACCGAGTTCGGCCAGCGGCCAGCGGCACATCCGGCTGTCCTTCACAGTCCCCTGGACACGCTCGACGAGGGCATCGCTCGCCTTGCCTCGGCGCTCGGACCGCTTCGGGCCGAGCGGGTCTAGGTCCAATGCCGTGACTCTGTTGGTGATCTCGAGGGGGTGCTGACGGTCAGCCGGTTTGATGGGTCGCGCTGGAGGTGTGTGGGGTGGCCTCGGGTTCTGGGGGGGGTGGGAGTGGTGTCGTTGCGGCCGAGGAGTTACCAGCGGATTCCGGCGAGGACCGTGCGCACGGCGTGGGCGGCGTGCCCGAAGGGGACACCGGCGATGCTGCTGTGCGACCGACTCGATGTGCTGTTCGAGGATGAGGAGTTCGCGGACCAGTTTCCGTCCGATGGCCGTCCGGGGTTCTCGCCGGGGCAGCTGACGCTGGTACCATCCTCACCTGCGGAAACGCAGCCCCGTCCGGGTTACGGGCACCTCCCGGACGGCCGAACTCCTGTCCGTTCGCTCGGCTGTCGGCTACATCCCGGCATGTGCCGTCCACCGCCACCAAGCGCAGGCCCCGCCAGAACGCACCCGGTTTCTCCTGGTCCACCAACGGCCTGGCGGTGGCGGCGAACAGCACCCGCAGCGGCTCCGGCCCCAGCCGGTCACGGGCCCGGAACAGCGACGACTTCGCCGGAGCCCGCCACGAACCACCCAGCCCGGCACACCGCAGACTCTCGACCAGATGCGCAGCACCTCCAGATACGGCGCGGGCGAGAACAGTGCCAGGCCCAGGGCGAAGTAGACCACCAGCCGGGCAGGCAGCAAGTTCGGTCCGGCCACACGCCGCAACCACCCGATCCACCAGACCCGGCGAATACACCCAGGTCAACAGACCAAGGCCCGATGACTCCGGCACACTCTCAGCCACGGGCACCACCCCTGAGACGGTCCCACCAGGCTGAACCCACCAACTTACGCAACCGCATCGGCCCTGGACGGCGCACCCCTGGCAAGTCCTCGACTCCGTCCCGGTTCACAACAGCCCGGCCCGGCCCATCCCTTGGCAGCCGAGGCTGTGTGCCGGGGATCACGGCCGTAAGCCGAAACCGGGCGCGACGTGTACGACGCCGCGCCCGGCAGCAGCAGAAACCCGCCCCTCAGGTGCGTGGCCCGGACATCCCGGAGCCGCTGGGCAAGCTGTAGTACTCGAGCGTCGTCACACCGCTGCGAATGGCTTCGAGCGCACGCCGCTCGGCAGCGACGCGGCCATCGGACTGGTCGAGAGTGCCGGCCACGGCCTCGGCCGGCACGACCACCACGCCATCCGCGTCGCCGACGACGAGGTCTCCGGGGTGCACGACCACGTCGGCCACACGGACGGGGACATCGAACTGGCCGGGGTGTTCCTTGCCGGTGCCGACCACGGTGACGTGGCGGGCGAAGACCGGGAAGTCCAGCTCCGCCTGCTCGGCCGCGTCGCGTACGCCGCCGTCCGCTACCAGGCCGAGGATGCCCCGCTGCTGGGCGGCGACGGCGAGGATCTCGCCCCAGTGGCCGTGCCGGGCGCCCTGGAGGTCGACCACCAGGACGCTGCCGGCGGGAGC
Organism: Streptomyces sp. NPDC000941; assembly: GCF_053599555.1. NCBI lineage: Bacteria > Bacillati > Actinomycetota > Actinomycetes > Kitasatosporales > Streptomycetaceae > Streptomyces > Streptomyces sp. NPDC000941. The sequence goes on along the minus strand of NZ_JBSFMM010000202.1, from coordinate 3,948 downwards.
GGCGGCCACCGCGCGGTGCAGGGCGAGGTTGTCGCCACCAATGCCCTGCACGGTGAACGCCGGGCCGGCCACCCGGGCACCCGGCCAGGCGGCGCGCAGGGCCGGGTCGCAGGCGCGGGCGGCCGAGGAGGAGGCCTCGTAGAGGGTGGCGGTGCTGTGTCCGCGTGCCGCGTCGGTCATGCCTGGCTCCTGGTCTGCAGCTTGTGGTAGCCGAACTTCTCCCGGGCCGCGCGCAGGGTGCTGCCGGTGCGCGCGGCGGCGACGATGTCGGCCTCGACGCGCTCGATGCGTTCAGCGGTCTCGGTGACCCGCTCCGCCTCGGCTGCGGGGACGGCGATCACACCGTCTGCGTCGGCGCAGATCAGCGTGGAGGGGCGGATCTCGACGCCGGAGACGGTCACCGGCTCGCCGACGGCAACTAGGCGCACCCGGTCCTTGCCGGTGCGCATGAACCGGCCGCGGCTGAAAAGCGGGTAGTTCTGCGTCAGCAACGCCGATACGTCGCGGCAGACGCCGTTGATCACCGTGCCGGCGATGCCGCGGTGGGCGGCGACCTCGGTCATGATGCCGCCCCAGACGGTGACGTCGGTGCGGCCGTCGTTGTCGATGACGACGACCGCACCCGGCGGAACGTCGTCGAGGAAGTCGCCGACCGTGCCGCCGACGGTGTCGTCGACCGACGCGTAGCGCACGGTGAAGGCCGGGCCCACCACGCGAAAGCCGGTCGCCAGGGGGGAGAGACCGTGCAGCGCGCCCTCGATCCCAATCCGGTCGAGGGCGTCGGAGATCGCTGCGGTGGGCAGAGCGCGCAGCCGCTCCACGAGGTCACTCATCACTTCGGCTCCGTTCCGGCCAGGCGGGCGTCCCGCATCGCTTCCGGCAGCGGCACCCCGGCCCGTACCTCGGCCTCGATGGCCGCCTCACGGTCGGCGAGCCGCTGGGCGCCCTCCAGTACCTCGGTGGCGCGCTCGCGGGGTACGACCACGACACCCCCCTCGTCCGCGAGCAGCACATCGCCCTGCCGCACGGTCACCTCTCCGATCCGAATGGGCTCACCGGACGACTTCTGCCGCAGCCGGCCGCGCGCGGTCGCCGGCACCTGGGCGCGGGCGAACACCGGAAAGCCGAGCTCGCGCGCCTGTCCGACGTCCCGGCAGGCGCCGTCCGTGACGACACCGCGGACACCGCGCACCGAGGCGCCCACGCTGACGATTCCGCCCCACGACGACACGTCCGTACGGCCGCCGCTGGCGACCACAACGACGTCCTCGGGACCGGCCTCGGCGATCGCGCCGGTCAGGATGTGGGCGCCGCCCTGCTCCCCGGTCAGGGGTTCGAGCTCGACGGTCCGCGCGAACCCGGCCAGTTTGGGCGTGCCCCACATCGGGCGCAGACCGCCCTGTCCCGGCGGCAGGCCACAGGTGTCCAGGGCGTCGGACACGGTCGCGCTGTCCAGCGCCGCGAACTGTGCCAAGAGAGAAGTTGCAGCTGTCATGTTCCTCAGTGAAACAACACGACTTCATATACTGAAGGTCTGATTTCCTATCTCATCAATATGCGGAGCGACTGATGATTGAGGTCCGCCAGGCCCGCTACTTCCTCGCCGTCGCGGAGACGCTCCACTTCGGCCGGGCCGCAGAACAACTCGGCATGTCACAGCCGCCCCTCAGCCAGGCGATCCTCCAGCTGGAGCGCCAACTGGGCGTGCGACTGTTCGACCGCAGTGGACGGAGAGTACGGCTGACCGAGACCGGCCGGGCGTTCGCCGAGGAGTGCCGCAAGCTGGTGGCAACCGCCCGGCACGCCCACGAGGTGGCCGCCCAGGCCGAGGCCGGACTGGTGGGCACACTGCGGATCGGCGTGGTGACCTCGGCCCTCAGCGAACCCCTGCTGGGCACACTGTCCGACTTCCGGGACGCCCGACCCCACGTCGACCTGCACCTCACCGAAGTCGACACAGGAGAGGGCCATGAGGCTGTGGCCCGGCACGAGATCGACATCGCCGTCATCCGGCCCAGCGGGCCGGTCCGCGGGCTGCGCATGCAACCCTGGCGCCACGACCAATTCGTGATCGCCCTCCCGGCTGGGCATCCACTGGCCGAGGACACCACGGACCCGGTCGACCTTGCCCGGTTCGTGGACGAACCCTGGGCGTGGCTGCGACGCGAAGCTTCCCCCGACTACCACGACCAGCTCATGGCCACCTGCCGCAGAGCCGGGTTCACCCCCGAGGCGCGCCACATCGCCAACTCGATCCTGACGCAGCTCGCGATGGTGGCCTGCGGCCTCGGCGTCACCCTCGTACCGAACGTGGCCGTCCGCTCAATCCAAGGACCCATCGTCTACCGGCCCCTCACCGACCCCGCCGACATCGTCGAACTGTCCCTCGTCTCCCGAGCCGACACGCACGAGCCACTGGTACAGGAGTTCTTGCGGCACGCCTCCGCTCACCGGCAGGAGATGGTCTAGGCATGTCCGGGGACGGGTGGTGCCCTCAATCGCCGCCCGCCCCGGTTCGCACACCGCACGTGCCCCTCCGAGCGGCCGGTGCTCGTCGCCGAGCTGGCTCGCGTTGCTTCGGTCGGTTGAGCTGCTTGAGATGTCAGGTGCGCGCCACCACCAACGGCTCCTTGTTCGTGCCCACCGGGCATGGGGCCTGTGCGTGCCGCCGGGCTGCGCTCGTGAGAGCGGGTTGCGGCGCAGCCCGCACACTACCGGGGCCTGACCAAGACCCAATACCGGGAAGTTTGCGGTCCGGGGCTGCTGTCAAGCGGTTCGGTGAAGCTGATGTAGAGGGGCGGGGCTCCGCGTAGGACGGAAGTCGGCCAAGACACCGTTGCTACGAGGAGCCCAGTTGGTTCAGTCTGGCATGCCCGCACACGCCGATGGCGGTGGAAAGGCTTTCGCGGCGGGGCACTTGGAGGAGTTGACGGAGATCATCACGCCGTCGCTGGTGGACGAGGTGCTGGCGAAGACCGGGCGGGTGCAGTCGCGGGTGCGAAAACTGCCTTCGTGGGTGGTGGTGTACTTCGTGCTGGCCATGGCGCTGTTCGGCGCGTGCGGGTATCGGGGCGTGTAGGCCGCGCTGGTCGCCGCACCGCGCATGCCGGACGTCGACCCGTCCGCGGCAGCATTGCGCCAGGCCCGACGCCGGCTCGGCTCCGCGCCGCTGTCCACATTGTTCGACCAGATGAAGGGGGCGGTAGCGGCCGAGGACGCGGCTGGATCGTGGTGGCGGGGGCTGCGGACGGTGGCTTGGGACAGCACGGGCATCCTGGTGGCGGACAGCGAAGCCAACCGGTCGTACTGCGGCCGGGCCTCCGGAGCAGGCAGAGTGTGCGGATATCCCATGATCAGGCTGTCCGCACTGGTCGAGTGCGGAACCAGGGCGCTGATCGACGCGGTGCTCGGGCCGTGGACCCAGGCCGAGGAGTCCCAGTGCACGGCACTGTGCCGGGCGCTGAGACCAGGCATGCTGCTGCTGGCCGACCGGGGCAGCAAGGGCTTCGCCCTGGCCCGGTCGGCCGCGGCCACCTGCGCGCAACTGCTGCAGCGGATGAGCGCCGACCTGCCAGCCTGTAGGTGCCGGGAATTATCCGGCCCCCTGTGCCGCTCGAAAAGTCATCGCCGCAGGTGAGCGGGGCGCGGTCAGTCCGCTGGGGTCATGTCCTCTGTGATCGTGTCCTTGTTGTACAAGGTGACCCGGAAGCTGCTGACTGTTCCGTCGGTGCTCCTGCGTCGTGGGACGGCGAAGGAGGCGGAACTGCTGGTGCTGCGGCACGAGAATGCTGTCCTGCGTCGCCAGTTGGCCGGGCCGGTCCGCTATGAGCCTGCCGACCGGTTCTGGTTCGCTGCCCTGTCCGGGCTGATACCCCGGCGCCACTGGCTCAAGATCTTGCCTGTCACCCCCGGCACCCTGCTTGCCCGGCATCGCAGGTTCATCGCCGC
>NZ_JBSFMM010000201.1:0-20404 GCF_053599555.1 Streptomyces sp. NPDC000941 | reverse complement strand
AGGCCCCGTCTTCATGCTCTGGCCACTGCAGGATCACCCGACCGGGAATCCGCGTTCGACCGCCACCGCTCAAGATCGAAAAGACAACAGCTTCTAAGCCCACCGATCACACTAGGCAGTGTCCTGTGCCCGGTAGGGCGGGGGCGAAGGTCAGCCGTGACGATGGCCTTCGACGCAGAATCGGTTGCCTTCCGGGTCGGCCAGTACGACGTACGGCCGCCCTCCGGGAGGCAGGCTTTCGGCATAGTGCTGCCAGTCGATCCGCTGTGCTCCCAGCGCCACAAGACGATGCACTTCCTCGTCGAGGTCACGGTCACCAGCATCAAGATCGAAGTGGATGCGGGGGAACTCCTCTGCCGGACTTTCGCTCACATCCATGGCGATGGCGACCCCGGACTCACCTGGCGGAGGCTCCAGGACGATCCAGTCGTCACCCTCGTAGCGGGGAGGTCGCTGCACGTATCCCAGTGCATGGCGCCAGAACTCGCCCGCTCGCTTGTCGTTGTTCACGCCCAACGAGACCTGCCCGATCACCGTCATGCCAGCACAGTAGGCGGCCCTCGGGCGTGCATGTGAGCCCTGCCCCTCGATGCCTGTGGTCGCTCGTATTGCCCGTTTGGGCGCGCACCTCGTGCGGGTCTCGGCCCAGGTGTCCAGCCTTGACCTCGGGACGTGTCTCCTCGTGAAGGTGAAAGAACATGCCGACGTACGTCGCCTTGCTGAGCTGGACTGATCAAGGGGCCCAAAACTACAAAGACACCGCGAAGCGCGCCGAGACTTTCGGCTCAGCGGTGCACAAGCTCGGGGCCAAGCTTCTGAGCATCTACTGGACCATCGGTCCATACGACGTTGTGGCTGTCGTCGAGGCGCCTGACGACGAAACCGCCACGGCAGCGCTCCTGCAGCTGGGTGCAGTGGGCAACGTCCGTTCCACGACTCTGCGGGCCTTTGGCCGGGAGGAGATGGAGCGCATCATCGCCAAGGCGGCTGGCTGACGATCACCACTCGGTGTAAGCGCTAGCGGCCGGTGTCGACCCTCGCATCCAGAAGGTCTGTGGCGGGTCGGTCGTTGACGTCTCAACCGCTCTGGTCGCCAGCTTGCCGATCAACCAGCAGGACACCGGTCCTGGCGGCATCTACCCCCGGGTACTCCGGTGAGTGGCACAGCCGACAGCCTCGTCGGGCGGCTGTGGAAGCACAGTGGCGCGTAAGGGGCACGGCAGCGGAAACGGCGAAGGGCCAGTCCGGGAGGATCAAGCCTCTGAACTGGCCCTTCGTTGTGTGCCCCCGGGCAGATTCGAACTGCCGACACCCGCTTTAGGAGTTTGTCACGCTGATGCGGTGATCAGCCCGTCGACGCCTCGCCCCAGCCTGCGCGGTATGCGGACGAGTCTCGTGGTACGGCAATGTGCACTCCTGTTGCCGTCAACTACTGCCGTCATCGCCTTCAGCCACCGCGGTTTTCAAGAGGGCTGTAGCCAGAACGGCGACTACCGCCTTGACATGCGCGAACGTCCCTTCTCGCTGCCCCATGAAGGCTCGGTGGTCCGCCAGGGTCCACAGCGTCAGCCGAAGGCTCAACGGGCAACGGCTCCGCTTTCGGACCTGTTGGTCTGTAGGTTCGAGCGGCGTTGGCAGCGGAGGCGCTGTGCCTGGCCGAGGCGGCTGGGGTTGGGACGGTCGATTCGTTGTCAATCACTCGCACGAGTGGCCACGATCGCGCCATCTCGGCAGCTGGGCCGACCTGCGTGAGGTCAGCCCGGGAGCGGCCTCCACTCGGGCAAACCATCTCATTCAGTCAATAACCCTGATCACCCTTCAAATCCGCTTGAATGATGAATCGTTCCTCTTGGGCAGCGTGCAGGCGAACCACACCGACTGGAGAGGGGCCAGCAGCATGTCCGACTGGAAACACATCAACGGGTCACTGGTGCGGATCGCGGTGGGATCCCGGACCAACGTCTGGGGCGTCAACGCAGCCGGTGCGATCTACCGCTACACCAACAACGACGCCAACCCCTGGATCAACATCCCTGGGTCGCTGTCCGACATCGGCGCGGGCGCCGACGGCACCGTCTGGGGCGTCAACGCAGCACACCAGGTCTACCGGTACACCGGTGACCAGGACACCAACAACTGGAAGCAGATCAACGGCTCGCTGGTTCGGATCACGGTGGGATCCAGGACCAACGTCTGGGGGGTCGACCCCGCGGGTGCGGTCTACCGCTACAGCAACAGCGACGCCAATCCCGCCAATCCCTGGATCAACATCCCTGGGTCGCTGTCCGACATCGGCGCGGGCGCCGACGGCACCGTCTGGGGCGTCAACGCAGCACACCAGGTCTACCGCTACACCGGCGACCGGGACGCCAACAACTGGAAGGGGATCAACGGCTCGCTCAAAGCGATCGACGTAGGCACCCGCACCTGCGTGTGGGGCGTCGACCCCTCCGACGCGATCTACCACTACACCTACAGCGACACCACCCCCGCCAATCCCTGGATCAACATCCCCGGGTCGCTGTCCGACATCGGCGTAGGCGCCGACGGCACCGTCTGGGGCGTCAACGCGGCCGGTGCGATCTACCGCTACATCGGCGACCTGCCCGGCTGATCCGTCCCCTGAGGCGAACCCTGGTGTGCCACGCAACGCCCCCCGGGCACTGCGTGGCACCTCTTTGCTCAGGCTGCTCGGGCCTGTCCGGCGGGCGTAGGTGGTGCTAAGACGCTGTGGGAGATCGATGGATCCGCTGGAGGCCATTGCGGCCGAGGAGTTCCAGGGGGTGTGGACTCAGTGACCGCGCTGGATAACCATTTTGGGAGCGGGGTGGGGTGAGCTGGGGCCTGACCTGTGGGATGCCGACTTCGACGGCTACTGGCTTCGGCCACCACCAGCAGCCGCGGTTTCCCGTGAGTCCCCGCCGGATCTGGCGAGGTTGGGGCACGGGGGAACTTCTGAACTATCGCGAACTCACTCGCGAGTCCTGTTGCCGTCTCACCTTCGCCGAGGACGCCGCCGAGCGCCGCTGCCGGCGCAGAAGCAGCACCATCACTGTGCACACGACGACCGGCACGGTCACCAGCACGGTCCACCACGGGATGCCGAGCCACACCGACGCGGCCCCCACGCCCACGCCGACGCAGATGTTGGTGAAGGCCAGCCACCTGCCGTACGGCTCCCAGACGAAGGGCGCGAAGGCGGTCGGCCTGGCCAGGCGGACCGCGCCGAATACCAGCGACTGGGCCGCGAGGAGTGCGAGGAGGACTCCTAGGGCGGCGTTCCCCTGGTGCTCGTCGCGGGGTGCGTCGGAGGTGTTCTGGCGGACGCCGTCCTTGCTGAGGACGACGATGTCGCGGCGCCAGCCGGTCGCGGTGACCTCGTCGCCCCGATGCAGCTTGTCGAAGAGCGGCCCGGAGTCGCTGAACCGCACGACCCTCTGCCAGGAGTCGTCGCCCTTGTCCTTGAGGGTCGCCTCGTAGGCCGTGACCTTTCCTGTGAACCTGGACTCAGCCTTCGTGACGGTGAAGTGCCAGGTAGTGAGGCAGTCCTTCGCAGCCACATCCTGCGGGGTCGCCTGTGCGGGGCACGGCTCGGCTGCCCGGTAGTGCTCGTAGCGCTCCTGTTGGCCTGGCACCCACACCGTAAACGCCAGGTAGCTCAGCACCGCCCCCATCACAGACAGCACGATCAGCGCCGCGCCCGTGAGCCGCGCCCGGCCCGCCGACTTCCGGTCGGGACCGTCCTTCTTGCCCGCCGTGGCCCACGCCCGCTCTGCCATCGCTGACCCCCTCCACCCATTTTTCATGAGCTGTAGCAGGAATAGCATGGGGCGGAGGGCAGTCGGTGGGCGGGGTACGCGCAGCCGCGGCGGCGAGGCGAGGGCCGGAGAAGGGCTTCCAACAGGCGGCCCGGAATGTCCTTAACACTGAGCACTAGGGGATCCGGCCCCCACACGACCGTAGTGGCCCGCGTGTGACACGACCCCGAACATGACAAAGGGCCAGCCTGGGAAGAAACCCCTCCTGAGCTGGCCCTTTTCGTTGTGCCCCCGGGCAGATTCGAACTGCCGACACCCGCTTTAGGAGTTCGATCCATCAGCCCACCTGGAGCTTTGGTGCTTTCGTTTCTCTCGTGCGTTCGGTCGCTCAAGGCCGTCTCTGTACGCCGTCGTTGATGTCACCTGGTGATGTCAGGTTGGATGGCGTGATGGCGCGTTGAGGTAGATCTGTTCACTGATGGTGGCAACGATGCTGCGGTTCGCCTGCCCGGTCGCAGGTTCCCGGGTGTGCTGATGCCGGGCCTCTCCCTTCACATCCTTCGTAGCGATCTGGCCGAGGTGGTGGAGGCGTGCGCGCGTGGCGATCTGGCCGAGGCCGAGACTCCGCCGGCTTGCTCATGGTGGGCCTCGACGCTCTGTTGACGCGCCTCGGCCCCCCTTGCGGGATGGCCGAGGCTTCGTGCCGCTCATGCGGTGGATCAACGATGCTGAACCCACCACGCGATGCCAGAGACCACAGTGGTGCCGAGTCCGGCAGCGATGCCTCGAACGAGTCCGTGGCCGGCAGTGCGTCCCAGCGCGCGCACGTTGCGGCGCCGGGCTGACGATGTCCACTGGGCACGGGGCGCGCGCACGTTGCGGCGCCGGGCTGACGATGTCCACTGGGCACGGGCGTTCCGCAGCCAGAGCCCCATGCGGGTGGGCAGAGTCGACGGCTTCCGGGGCTGGCCCGTAGCCTTGAGGGTGTTACTGATGGCTCCTCCTGAAGGTCGAGCGATTGGTTGCTTCATCTGGCGGCTCCCTGCGGGAACAGGGGGCCGCCGCCTTTTGGGCGGCGACCAGCGCCGTTTGTCCTCACCTGGGTGGTGGGGTTCAGCCTGCTTCGCCCTTGCGGACTAGGAACTCCACGGTCGAAAGGAGTGGCTCGTCCGGGGCCGAAGTAGGTGCCGCCTGCCCGTCTTCCTTGGTCTCGTCAGCTGCGGAGCAATCAGCCGCTGTCGCGCGCTTGCTGACGTTCAGGTTGTAGGGGGCCTGGAAGGCATATTTGTCGGCGGTCGTCGTGAGGGTAGGCAGAGAAGTGTCGATGTAGATTCCGTACCCAACCGTGGTAAGAACCCCCGTCCTCAGCAGCTCCTCACGCCCTTTGCGGATCGTCTTCGGAGATAGCCCGTACCAGTCCGCAAACACCTCGGGAATATAGAACTGCGGATCGCGTCGGCTCATGCATATGAGCAGCAGCGCCTTACCTGACAGGGTCAGCTTCTCGTGCAGTCCATCGACCCAGTACTGGAACGGCAGCCGGAAGTAGATGTCTTCTAGGGGGCCGTCGGCCAGGCCGATGGGCGGACGGTAGGAGGTGCTCGTGCCGTCCTCCATGAGCTTTGTAATCTTGGTGAACTTGCCGTTCTGGGACCTTTTGATCAAACCGAGTTGCTCAAGCTGGAACCAGAGGCGTGAGACCATGACACTGGCTGAGGCGCCTGGCGCGTGGTGGCCCAGGCAGCGGGCCCAAAGCTCGGACCGCTCGGTCACGTCATACGGGGCTGCGGTGGTGACAGCTGCCATGAGCAGGTACAGGTCCAACGCCCGCTCGCGGCGGGCGCGCACCAGTGCGCTCAGTGGACTCGGAGCCTTGGCGTCTCCACTGTCTCCCTCGACGACACGTTGCACGAGGGACCGGCGGATGGGCACTTCTCTCTTACGCCGCTTTGAGGAGCCCAGGAGCGCGGCGATGCTGTGCTCCTGGGAGAGGCCGCCATCCGGGAGGGGATCGTCGGCCGGTGGAAAAATGATCCGTGGCATAGCCCCAGCATGCACGCTAGGCCGTCGGCCTGAGGCGTCGTCACCGGATGCTGCTCGACATTCGGTTGCTCCCCTGAGCAGGCATTAGATATCCATGATGACTAGTAACGACTATCGGATACAGGAGAGGTGGGCGCGACACCCGTCTCCGCAGATGGGACAGGCTCTAGAAAAAATGATCTTTAACGTCTTGACTCCAAGATCTTTGCTGGTTGTAGGCAGATCCCTTGTCTTTCCTTCCGGACGCCCGTTGCGCCCGTGTCCCGGCTCCGCAGGGTCTGAACGGGAGGGCAACGACCTGTCTTCTTGCCCTGGTTCTTGTCGGGGATCTTGGTGAGCTGGGTTTTTGCTGGTCAGGTGCGGTGGGGTCGCGCGCCTGGTGGTCGTCGTTGGTCGTCGTTGGCCACTGTGGGGCGACCTCGGACGGCCCAGAGACGGCCCAGACAATGACCCGGCGGCCCGTACGACGGCCTACGAGCTGATGGGCAACTCCCGCGCCTGCTGGCGTGCTTGAGCCCGTAGATCCTTCAAGCGACTGTGAAACACGTTGTGACGGTTCTGGTCGAGGTTCAGAGGTAGGTCGAGTTGGGAGATGAGCTGTGACTCCAGGTCCCACGGTTCGCTTTGCTCGATCCAGCACACCCGCGCGTTGTCCGCCATCCACTGGCTGAGGGCGGCTTCGCCGGCCCTGCCGAAGGTCATTCGCTTACCGCTGCCCACGCGGCGCAACGCAAGTCCGAGCAGGCATCCGAGGGTGAGCCGCAGCGTCGAGCCGGCCGCGTTGCCCCGGTAGTGATAGCGCACCCGCTTGCGCAGGTTCTGCGTGCTGGTCCGGTTCGCCATATACCGCGGGGCTATCCCGACGTAGAGCAGACGCCCAACGTCCAGGTCCGGATGGGGCGACTGCTTGAAGTGCCACCCGTAGACCCCTGCAGCCGCCGGAACAGGGCTCGGACGTACCAAGATCTCCCGCGCCGACCACAACCGATCGGGACTGACCAGAGCGGTAGCTTCCACGAACCCTCCAGACGTTCCACGGATGATCGTCGCAGGCTACTGGTCGACGCTGACAGAACGTCCCTCGCCTGTATAGCCCAGCTCGGGGAGCTCAGGTGATCCTCGAGCGATCCAACTGGCCTGCGGCGGGGCGGCGCCTAGACTTGGTCTGCGTCCGCCTTGTTCGCTGCTGTTCCCTGTAGCTACCCGCCAGATCTGGCACGCGTCTGGCACGAGCACAACTGCCGACTCCTCTGATACAACCCTCGATCGAGTGGCGAGCGGTCGAAGCCAATCATGTTCGCCGCTACGGGCTCAAAGTGCGGGATCCCTACCCAAGTTGGAGGTACGGGCCCTAATATGACCTAGATCGATGTGCGTTGAATCTCTCTAAAGAGGTGCACCCACTCGGGACGCTGTCGTCTAGCAGCTGGGAGTTTGGATGAATCCCCTCATCCAAGGACTGTTTAAGAAGTTTCGCGAAGAAGAGGAACTTCTCGAAATCAGCAACCCTGATGCTTTCGAGCTCTTCGCCGCCAGTCTCATTCTTCCAGAAGATCTCATAGCGCAAGTTCAAAAGTCCGACCTGCTCCTTGACCAGGGAGCCATCGGCATAGACGTCATCGCACTTGACGTGAATGGACAGTTGGCCTGGGACGCGGATGACGTGAGAGAAATCTGCGAAAATGCCGCCAAGGTTGAAGTGAGCTTGCACTTCATCCAGGCGAAGCAGTCCGCCTCTGTATCGAGTGCCGAGGTTCTGAGCTTCGGCGACACGGTTCGAAAGTTCCTCAAGAATGACGGTTTCCCTGCGTATCCTCGCATGGAGGCGCTAGCACAGGCGCTCGGAGCGGTATTCGAGAACTATGCGGGCCGCCTCAAGGGTTCACCTTCTGTCTACTTGTACTTCACGACAACCGCGCCGAAGAATGCGGTCTCGTCCGACCCCGTAACGCAGAGAGTCGCTACCGTCACGGAACAGATCGACAGCCTTGGCTTCCTCGGGCGCGTTTCTGTTGCTGTTCTAGGTGCTGACGACATCCACGACGCATGGGTTAGGAAGAACCATGCAAACGAGGTGGAAATTCAATTCGAGAAGCAGGTTAATCTCCCAAAGATGCCTGGGGTCGATCAGGCAATTTTGGGGGTCGTATCGGTAGCTGAACTGCTTAAATTGATCGAAACCGGCGATGAAAAGAACCTTGATGAGCGTGTTTTCTATGACAACGTGCGAGGGTTCAGAGGGGAAGACAACTCGGTCAACATGCAGATCATGGACACCCTAAACTCTACAGAGAGGAGCCTCCTGCCCGTTTTGAATAACGGGGTGACTGTCGTCGCTGCTTCTTATGCTCCTAAGCCAGGAGATGCAGTGGCGGTTTCCGGCTACCAGATCGTGAATGGCTGTCAGACCAGCCACTGTCTCTATTTGTCCAAGCAGTCGCTCGGTGATGCCGTGTCTGAGGTCTACGTACCTATTCGGCTAGTAGTGACCGGGGACGAGGAGGTTGCCACCCAGATCATTCGGGCAACCAATTCTCAGACCGCCGTCCAAGAGAACGACCTGGTGGCTCTCAGTAAGTTCCAGAAGAGGCTGGAGGATTTCTATAAGCTTGATTCTCCAGACTTCAAGCTGACTTACGAGCGTCGTTCCGGTCAGTTCTACAACAAAGAAGTGACCAAGAACCGCATCGTCACCATCAGTGACCAAATGCGCGCTGTCTCAGCCATGTTCCTAGATGCTCCCCACGTTGCTGCTCGGTACGCGAGTAGGCTGTACGATGACATCGGCGCAGCCATCTTCCGAGAGGATCACAAGCTGCTGCCCTATATGGTCAGCGCCTTCGCTGCGTACCGACTTGAAAATGCTTTCAGGTCTGGAGCGTTGGAGTCCGCCTATAAGCCGACCAGGTATCACATCCTCATGGCTCTGAAGTATCACGTACTGGGCGGGAAATCGACTTCCCTTGAGAAGGCAAAGGCGGAGGAGCAGAGTGAGCAGATCATTGTCGCATTGAAGCAGCATGACCTGATCGCGACATTCCGGGAACTGGCTCAATCTGTTATCGCGACTGGCGGCGGACAGATGCCGTCAAGGGACCGGCTTAAGCGGCAGCAATTCACTCAGGATCTGATCACTGAACTCATGAAATCTTGATTGCGGCGGCTCGACCCAGCGTGTGCTCCTGATGTTGGCGGAGTCTCAATGACTCAGTCAAGCCGACAGTGCGCCGCCCACCAGTGTGGGGGCGGCGCACCGTGCCTAATCCAGGCTTTGAGGTCGGGCCTCATCCTTATCAGGTCGATCATCGCAATCCCTCGACGTCAAACAGCCGTACCTGGGTCTTGGCTCGCTGTTCACTGGCGGCCGACGTCGACCGCCGCTGTTCGCGCCCGTTAGCATCAGCCGCTGATGTCAGCCACTACACGTGGCCTTGAAAGCCGAGCCCACCGCCGCCCGCGCAGATGAGACATGGCACCGCGCTGGTGCCCTACGGAGTGAGACGGACGACTGAGCCTTCACCGATTGCCTCGGAGGCATCGATGAGTAGCTTCGTGTAGGCGCGGCGCGACGCGTTTCTGGCCTCAATGGCAGCCAGCTCCAAAGCCTCCTCCGGAGCGTCCCGCAAGGTGGCATACAGCCACTGCATCACTGCACTCTTGTACTCATGGAGTGCTGCATCGGCTATGGCTGCTGAGTTCGCTACGTTGGCAGGACCTTCCACCACGAGCACCGCCCGCAAGTGATCCATAGCAGGGGCTTTTCCGTGTGCTTCGTCAAAAGCGTTCTCTGCTTCCTCTAGGCGCTGCGCACGCAGGTCTGGATCCGGAATCTCAGGGTCTCGATGGAGTAGAACGAAGGCTCGGTGTAGAAGCTCGTTAACCCCTTCATGCGCTTCAACGTACGCGACGTAGGCAGCCTTCCTTGGCTCCCGCAGCATACGCACGTAGTCAGCCTGCACCTGTAGGCGCGCCTGACTGCGAGCGAGTAAGGCCGCGATGATCGCGGCTCCCCCCGTTCCTGCAGCTCCGACCACGGCACCAAGAACGGCAGCAACTCCCGAGTCCATCCGGAGAGTGTGATGGATCTTGGCACCCTTGTCAGCACGGTTGGGAGCGGTAACGGGCAGGGGCCACTGGATTCGTGTTGTCACTAACCGGCCCGCTGAGAACTATTTCCTCAGCCCACCACCCTCCCCAGCTGCCATCCCGTCCGCCGTCGACCCACACACCGTGGAGCGGGCGTGGTTCAGGGCGTCAAGGTGGAGCGCGCCACTGTACGAACGACCTTGACGCCCTGGGCCGCGTCCGCTCGGCTCTGCCTGGGTCGACGGTGGACGGGATGGCAGCACCCCACGCACGCCACCTACGGTCCCGCAGTCGGCAACGGCGCCCCCTCCATCCCGGTGCCGGCCGATCCCCCGCCGGAGGCATTGCTCTGACCGCGACTGCTCTCTGTGTGGTATTCGACTCATGGGTCTCAGCTCGTTCTGTGCGCGGTGCGGTTCCCGGCCGGGCTGGAGCGGGGCGGAGACAGGAGCGCAGGCCCGGCTGGGGGCCGGGCCGCGCGCGCCGCGCTTGCGCGGCGTCTTGAACCCGTAAAGAAGGTTGTTACTCATTGCTTGCGCTTGGCGCGTTCGTGCTCGATGTGGTGCATGACGAACTGGGCGCCGTCGATTATCCGTTGCAGCTTGTCGATCACGTCTTCGCGGGCTGTCTGGATGAGTTGTTCGGGTGATGGGGTGCCCTCGCTGGTGGTGGCTGGGGCCCAATAGGTCTTGTGGCTGCGGTCGCGGACGATCTGCTGACACGTGCGGATGACCCAGTTCATGGCCACGGTGATCTCGTCGCGGTGGAGCTGGTCCATTTCCCAGCCGTCGTTGCGGCCGGATGTGGGTGCGGTGGTCACAGGGCGCCTCCCTGTGGGGCGAGTGCGGTTGAGGTGAGGAGTTCGGCGGTGACGGTGCGGCCGTGTTCGTCGCCTGTGATGCCGAGGTGGTTGGCGAGTGCCATGACGATGCTCAGGCCCCGGCCGTGGGTGGCGTCCTGGTCCGGCTCGGCGGGGTGGGGTGTCTCGGGTTTGCCTCCGTCGTCGGTGACGGAGATCGCTACGACCTGCTTCGACATGGCAAGGGCGACGTGGAAGGTTCCTGTGGGGCTGCCGCTGGCGGTGTGGGTCACGGCGTTGGTGCTGAGCTCGCTGACGATCAGGGCGGCGATGTCTGCGCATGGGTGGTCGCTGAGGATGTCGCGGGTCCAGCGGCGGGCGCGGCCGATCTCTTCTGGGAATCCTGGGCAAGTCAGTCCCCAGGCACGAACGCTACTCATATACTCGTGCATACAAGTTCCTCTATGCTGGTAGGGGCCATGGGTAATGGGTTCGTGCTAGATGAGTCGAGCGCCGTCGTGGGCGCGGACGGCCGGCGGGGTCGTGTGGTCGAGCGCGTCCAGGACGCGGATCGCGTACGCCTCGTCGGCCAGCTCGATGACCTCTTCGCGGGTGGCCCAGCGAAGTGCGCGGGTCTCCGCTCCGGTGGTCGGGGTGCCGTCGATCGCCTCGCAGCGGAAGACCATGGAGACGATCAAGCGGGACATGTTCTTGTAGATGCCGGTGAGGGTCGCGGGGAGCGCGATCTTGATTCCGGTCTCTTCGAGTACTTCCCGTTGCAGGGCGTCGGGGATGGTTTCTCCGGGTTCCAGTACGCCGCCGGGCGGTTCCCACTTACCGTTGTCCCGTCGCTTGATCAGCAACGCGCGACCGGCGTCGTCGACGATGACCCCGGCGACGCTCACGGAGTGCGGGCGATCAGTGCTCACGTTCCTCTGCCCTCTCGGCTGGCTAGGCTCTCCACCGTAGCAACCAGGGTCAGCCGCTCGTCTAGACACCTAAAGGAGTACAAACATCATGCCTTCTCTGACTTCCGTCCTGGGCGCGCTGGACCCGACCAGCGATCGGGCCGTGTTCCGGCAGATCGCCGACCGGCTGCGCGAAGCGATCGACAAGGGCCGCTTCAAGGAGGGTGACAAGCTGCCCTCGGAGACTGAGCTGGTCGAGCACTTCGGCGTCTCACGGATGACCGTCCGCAACGCGCTGGCTCTGCTCCAGCAAGAAGGACTCGCCGTCTCCGAACACGGCAAGGGTGTCTTCGTCCGGCCCCGGCCGCCCGTGCGGCGTCTGGCCTCCGACCGGTTCGCGCGGCGTCATCGTGATCAGGGGAAGTCGGCGTTCACGGTGGAGGCGGAAGCCGCGGGAAGCCGCCCCGAGGTGGACAGCCTGGAGGTCAAGGAGGAGCGGCCCTCGCAGGACATCGCCGCCCGGCTCGGCTCGCCCCGGAAGGTGCTCGCCCGGCGGCGCCGGTATCTCCTCGATGGGCGGCCGGTGGAGTTCGCCACCTCCTATCTGCCGCTCGACCTGGCCCGGGACACACCGATTGCTCAGCCGAACCCGGGGCCTGGTGGCATCTACGCCCGGCTGGAAGAGATGGGTCACCGCCTGGACCACTTCGATGAGGAGATCCGCGCCCGGATGCCCTCGCCTGCCGAGGTGCGGACGCTGCATCTGGCCTCGGGTGTGCCGGTGATCCATCTGATCCGCACTGCCTTCGATGCCGAGGGGCGGGCAGTGGAGGTCTGCGACACCGTGATGGCCGCTGACGCGTACGTCCTCTCCTACCAACTGCCCGCCACCTGACAGGCGGGCCAGATGGCGCGCTGCGCGGCCGTGGTGGGCCGCCTCTCTCAACTCGTACACACCAAGACACATACTCGTATAGACGAGTGGGCAAGTTGTGTGGCATGGTGGTCCCCGTTCCCGCCCGTTCGGGTCGAAGGACAGCAACTCATCTAGATGACTAGATGGTTGAAGTGTGAGAGAAGGAGAAGCAGTTGCGTTCCATCCGTGTTGAGACGTCTACCGCGACGATCCTGCTGACCGAGGCGCCCGAGCCGAAGGTGAAGGACCGGCAGACCGGCGAGATCGCCAAGGATGCCCAGAGCGGTGAGGCCCTGATGCGCCTGGGCGTCGTCTACATCGACGGCGGGGAGTCCTCCCTGCTTCAGGTGACCCTGCCGGAGAGCGGGGTGACCGATGGGCTTGCTCTCGGATCGCCGGTCACTCTGATCGGTCTGGTCGCGCGGCCTTGGGAGAGTGTGTTCAACGGGCAGCAGCGGCACGGCATCGCCTTCCGGGCCGACGCCATCGCCCCGGCCGTCATACCGGTGGGTGCGGGGGCCTGAGCCTGATGACCGATGTGACGACGCTGCTGGAGGTGGGTGGTCCCGTTGCCGCGACGGTCGGCGGGGCCGCCTACCTCCGGGCCAAGCACCCGGCTGCGTACTGGTCGACGGTCGGTCTGCCGGTCTCGACGGTGAAGCTGCTGGGCTCGTACGGGGCGGTCATGGATGCCTGCGGGCTGACCGTGCCACCGTCCCGGCTCCGGGCCTGGGCGATTCACGCGCTCACCCACAGGGAGGTCCGGCCGGTCCCTCCTCGCCGGGGGATCATCCGGCCGACGCCGACCGGGCTGCGGGTCCGGCTGCGGCTGGCCCCGGGACAGGAACCCGCCGACGTGGCGGCCTCGGCGGAACGGCTCCGGCACGCCTGGGGTGTCCACGGCGCGTACGTCGAGGAGATCAAGCCGGGTGTGGTCGAGCTGAGGCTGATCGGCTTCGACGTCCTGCGGAAGGTCCGGATGCCTCGCAAGACGGCTGGCGGGTTTCTGAAGGTGCCGGTGGCGCTGCGGGAGGACGCGACGCCGTTCGTGCGGGACTACCGGGCCATCCCACATCAGCTCACCCTGGGTGCCACGTTGTCGGGGAAGTCGATGTTCCTGCGGCACCTGATCACCGGGCTGGCGCGGCAACCGGTCGCGCTGGTTGGGATCGACTGCAAGCGGGGCGTGGAGCTGGCGCCGTTCGCTCCACGGCTGTCGGCGCTGGCGACCGATCCTGTGCAGGCGGCCGAGTTGCTGCCGGTGCTCGTTGAGTTGATGGAGGACCGGTACGACCTGATCAAGGCCCGGCAGGGCATTGCCCCGAGCACTCCGGATGAGGAGATCACCTCTGACATCTGGGGGCTTCCGGAGGATGAGCGGCCGGTGCCGGTGGTGCTGCTCGTGGACGAGGTGGCCGAGCTGTTCCTTGTTGCTACGCGGAAGGACGAGGAACGGCGGGACGAGATGGTCACCCAGCTCATCCGGCTTGCCCAACTCGGTCGCGCGGCAGGCATCTACCTGGAGGTGTGCGGGCAGCGGTTCGGCGCCGAGCTGGGCAAGGGCGCGACAATGCTGCGGGCTCAGCTCACGGGTCGGGTGTGCCACCGCGTGAACGATGAAGCCTCCGCGAAGATGGCGCTGGGCGACATCGCCCCGGAAGCGGTCGGCGCGGCCTGTGCCATCGCACCTGAACGGCCCGGCCTCGCGGTCGCGGGGGACACCTCCGGCGGCTGGTCCCGCATCCGCACCCCGTACCTGTCCCTCGCCGACGCTGCCGCCGTCTGCCGCGACAACGCGCACCTCGTGCCGGACCTGCCCGCGCTCGAACCGTTCCGGCCCGCCGTGCCGGCCGTCCCGGTGAGCGCTCCCGTTTCGCTGGTCAAGCCCGTTCCGGCTACTGAGTAACCCCCTCATCACACGGTCGGCGTGACCGTATCGCGCCAAGTCCCTACCCCCGCCATGCCTGAACCCGGAAGGAATCGACCATGTCCCGACCCTCGATCTCCGAGGTCTCCGCCCTCATCGCCGACCTGGCCAACTACCGCAAACACAGGGTCGGCGACCTCGCCGACCTGATGAGCCGCAAGGCAGACCTGTTGGAACGCATCGCCGCCGACAGCGCTGGTGACACCGAGGCTGCTGAGGTCGCCGCCATTGCCCGCGACAGGGCCGACGCGCTCAAGGGCGCCGACTGACCGGAAAGGAAACCATGCGCACTCACCTGGCGCGTGTTGACGCGGTGCTCGTGCAAGCGGTCATCGCCGCCGCGCTGTCCTTCGCCCACATCCATGACCTCGCCTCGGCGGCCGGGCAAGCCGGGTGGAAAGCCTGGGCCTATCCAGTGTCCGTTGACCTGCTGCTCGTGGCGGCCTGGCGGCGGTTGAGGTCCGGGGCGTCCAAGGCAGCGGGCTGGTGCTGGTTCGTCGTCGCCCTGACCGCGTCGCTCGGAGCGAACGTCGCCACCGCCGGGCTGCTCGACCTGGACGACGTACCGGCCTGGCTGCGCATCCTCGTCGCCGGATGGCCCGCCGTCGCCTTCCTCGGCGGAACCCTCCTCGCCCACACCGCACCAGCCGCTGAACCCGTGCCAGTGGCTGCCGAGCCGGAAACTGCGGGGCCACCCATCGAACCGGAACCCGAGAAGCCGCAACTGCCCACCACACACGTTCCGGCTGCCCTCGTCACCCACGCACGCAAGCTCGCCGACGAGCACCACGCTCGCACGGGCTCACCCATCGACCCCGGCACCCTGCGTGCCCGTCTCAACGTCCCCGCGCCACTCGCCGACGCCATCGCCGCCCGCCTCTGAGGGGAGTCCCCATGTCGCTCCGCCGCTTCCGCAACATCGCTCGCATCGGCCCTGTCCGGGTCGGCACCGCCTACGACCAGCGGGGCCGCGAGAAGCACACCGCCGTATGCACCGCGCCGCGCTGCGACTTCTCCGCCGACTACGACACCCGGGCCGCCGCCGAGTTGGCCGCCCGTACCCACCGCTGCCCCGTCCGCTGAAGGAGATCCGCCCGTGACTGTCAGCCTGCCTCTGATCTTCGTCCTCGGAGCCATCACCTGGTTCGCGATCAAGTTCCTCGGCGTCCGTGTGTGGGTGGTCGTCGTGATCGCTCTGTTCGGCTTCTGGCTCTCCCACACCGTTCTCGCCCCGGTCATCGAATCCGGTACGCGCTCCGGTGTGGACGTCGTCAACCGCTAACACCACTCACCTAGACGAGTAGCTGAGAGGAGATCCATCGTGTTCCGACCCAAGTTCCCCGAGGCCCCCGCCCTGCCCTCCGCACACGTGATCAGCCCGAGCGTCCCGGCCGTCCAGCACAGCCACGCCCCGGCCTGCTCCTGCCAGCACACCGCGCCCGCGCCCGCTCATCGGATGGTGCCCGGGGTCAGCGCTGGGACCGTCGCTGCCGTGGTCACCGTCGGCATCGTCCTGACGGCCCTGCTCGCCGCCGTCGCCATCACGGCCGTATCCGTCGCGGTCGCCGCCGTCGTCATGCGCTCACTGCTCAGCAACCAGCGGCGCCGCTGAACCGCAACACGACTGCCGGGGCGGCCTCGATACCGCCAAGCATCCGCCGCCCCGGCAGCCCAACCCCTCTCGACCAGAGCCGAAAGAGGAGACCCCATCATCACCCGCACCACCCCGCCACCGCTGCCCGAACTGGGCACCCTGGCAGCACTCGGCACCATGCCCGCCTTGCTCCGCCAACTCTCCGGCCTCGGCGGCTGCACCCATCCGATCCGCTTCGACGGTCACCGCACCGAGCACCAGGTCGACCGGCAGACCGGCGAGATCGGGCGCGTTCTCCATCGCCTGGACTCCGCCGAATTGCCTGCCGGGCATCTGCTGGTCCGCTGCAACAACCGCCGAGTCACCCGCTGCCCGGCCTGCGCTGAGACCTACCGCCGCGACACCTTCCACCTGATCACCGCCGGACTACGCGGCGGCAAAGGCACCCCCGAGGAGGTAGCCACGCACCCCCGTGTCTTCGCCACCTTCACCGCACCCAGCTTCGGCCCCGTCCACAACCGACCCACTGCCCCCGGCGGCACCGTCCGGAGCTGTCGTTGCGGCGTCCACCACGACCAGGACGACGACGCGCTTGGCGCTCCGCTGGACCCGGACACGTACGACTACGAATCCGCCGTGCTCTGGAACGCCCACGCCGGGCCCCTGTGGCGGCGCTTCTCGATCTACCTACGGCGAGAGGTCGCCAAGCGCGCCGGGCTCACGCAACGGGCCTTCCGTGACCATGCCCGGCTGTCCTTCGCCAAAGTCGCCGAGTACCAGAAGCGCGGCGCCGTCCACTTCCACGGTGTCATCCGGCTGGACGGCCCGGAAGGAGGTGACACCCCGCCGCCGGCCTGGGCCACAACCGAGCTGCTGACCGACGCAATCCGCGCTGCCGCAGCAAAGGCGGAGGTGAAGGGGCCGGTGATCGACGGCCGGGCTCATCGCTTCGCCTTCGGCCGTCAGCTCGACGTACGGCCCATTCGTGGGCCCGAGCTGGACGGTGGGACGGCGCTGACTGATCGGGCGGTTGCCGCGTACATCGCCAAGCACGCCACCAAAGGCGCCGAGACGGCGACCGGGGCTCTCGACCGTCCGATACGGCTTATCGCCGAGCTGGCGCAGATCGACGTCCCCGAGCACACCCGCCGCCTGATCCGCACGGCTTGGGCCCTCGGGGCTCGGAAGGACCTGGAAGACCTCCGGCTGCGCGCCTGGGCTCACATGCTCGGCTTTCGGGGCCACTTCTCCACCAAGTCCCGCCGCTACTCCACCACCCTCGGCGCACTCCGCAATGCCCGCGCCGCGTGGCGACGGGCCCAAGTCGCCGCCGAGCTGGAGCAAGAAGAGACCACGCTCGTCCTCGCCCACTGGGCCTACGCCGGGACCGGCCTCACGCCCGCCGAGGAATGGCTTGCGGCCACCGTCACCCCTGCCCCCGGAACGGAAGGAGAACCGACCCATGCATGACGACGAGCTGTTGACCGTGCGGGAAGTGATGGCCCGGCTGCGGCTCGGCCGTTCCACTGTCTATGACCTCATCCGGTCCCGCCGTCTTCCCTCGATCACCATCGGCCGCGCCCGGCGCATCCCCGCCGCCGCACTCCGCCAGTTCATCGACCACCAGATTGCCGAGGCCGCCTGATGCCACCCCAGCGCAAACGCAACCCCAACGGCGCGGGCACCATCACCCGGCGCAAGGATGGCCGTTACCAGTGCGCGGTCTACGTCCTTCAGCCGGACGGCACCCGCGCCCGGAAGTTCGCCTATGGCAAGACCTGGGCCGAGTGCGACGCCAAACGCCGCGAGTTGCTGGCCAAGGTCGACGGCGGCATACCCGTGCCGACCCGTTCGGCCAAGCTGTCCGAATGGCTGCCGTACTGGCTGGACAACGTCATCAAGCCGCGTCGCAAGCTGAGCACCTTCGATAAGTACGAGGCACACGTTCGGCTCTACCTCGCGCCGATGCTCGGGGCCAAGCGGTTGGAATCGTTGGGCG
Source organism: Streptomyces sp. NPDC000941 (assembly GCF_053599555.1). Classification (NCBI taxonomy): domain Bacteria; kingdom Bacillati; phylum Actinomycetota; class Actinomycetes; order Kitasatosporales; family Streptomycetaceae; genus Streptomyces; species Streptomyces sp. NPDC000941. The sequence goes on along the minus strand of NZ_JBSFMM010000201.1, from coordinate 2,374 downwards.
TCGCCGACGTACGGCGCTTCCTCGTCCGGGTGGAGAAGAAGACCACCGCCGCCACTGCCAAGGAGTCACACCGCGTGCTGCGTACCGCGCTCTCGGCGGCCTGCCGCGAGGAGCTGATCACGCGGAACGTCGCCTCCTTGGTCGAGCCGCCTCGGCCGAAGGCTCGTGAGCTGAGCCCGTGGACGCTGGATGAGACGCTGGACTTCCTCACCGCCGCTCGCCGGGACCCGCTGTACGCGGCCTTCGTGCTGGCCATCACCATGGGCCTGCGCCGAGGTGAGATCGTCGGCCTTCGCTGGGCGGACGTAGACCTGGAGAAGCGCGTTCTCTACGTCCGCCAGCAGACGCAGCGTCGGCGTGGAGTGTTGTACGACGATGACCCCAAGGGCCGGCGCCGTCGAGCCGTCCCGCTTCCCGCCATGTGCATCGCTCCGCTGCGCTGGCACCGGATGCGACAGGCCGAGATACGGGAGCGTGCGGGGGAGAAGTGGGAGGGCAGCGGGCACGTCTTCAGCACCCGCACCGGCCGCCCGGTCGAGCCGCGGAACGTCTACCGCTCCTTTACTCGTATCGCTGAGAAAGCCGGGATCCGGGTCATCCGGCTGCACGACGCCCGGCACGGCACCGCCACCCTGCTGACGGCGGCCGGGGTCGCGCCTCGCGTCGTGATGGAGATCCTGGGGCACAGCCAGATCAGCATCACCATGGACGTCTACACGCATGTCGTCCAGGACACCCAGCGGGAGGCCATCAGCCACATGGACCGGCTGCTCAAAAGACACCCCAGTCGTCAGTGACTATCTCCGACGTCCGCTGCGAAGCCCCCGACCCTTTCAGGCTGGGGGCGTCCGCTCAAGCCTGCCGAGATTCAGACACACGACCTCACAGGGCGCAACATGTGACGGATGGTCAGCGAACGAACCAGCCCGCTCCTAGTGCACAGGCCGTTGTGGTGCTGATGAGCGCCAGCAGCCTGTACGGTGCGCGCTCCACTGTCACGCGGACACCACCGCAGCGGAGATCGAAGATGGGCTTTGTTGAGGCAGTCGTATCAGATACCGGATGCTGGACATGAGTTGCCGTCACTCGGTGCTTGTCTCGGTGGTTGGTCACGAGACCTCCTCTTCGTCGAAGCGCATGACATAGCGCCGCGCACACGTAGGTGGTGTGCGGTTCTGGACGCACCCGACTTTGAGGGAAGAGCTAGTTAGCGGCGCAAGTCGATTCAGAGATCAGCGTTAGTTACCCAAACTAGCATTTCAAGATCACTTACGGGGCCATGTTCCGATTGACCTGCGGTTATGTATCTCCTTCTCGTGGTTGGAAGCGAGAGGCTGGCATGCTCAGTATGTGCGGGGGCGTGATCGTCGGCCCTGCAACGAGAACCGTAGTTGCGTCATGGCGACAACCGCGGTTGCCGCAGTTGGTCCATGGTGACAACTACGGTTGTCGCCATGGACCAACCAGAACTCGCTGATGAGGGTGTGCCGGGAGGCGACGCCGACGGTGTGCGCGATCCAGCATGGCGCGAGCCTGACGATCTTGAAATTTCCGAGCTGTTCGACCAAATGCGCCGGGCGGCCCATGGTCTAGCACGGCGAATCTCGTCGCGAAGCCGAGAGTGCATGGACAACGGCCACACTGCTCCGGCAGGCGTGACTCGGTACGTTGACTGGCAGCTTGCTCACCTGCATGTGCTGCGTTACATGCAAGAGGTTGTTCAGGACCTTGCTGCGGATGCTGCACAGGCTGCTGGCGGAATGGGGGCCAGCTATGGCCAAGTTGGAGCTGCCTGGGGGATCTCCCGGCAGGCTGCGCGGAAGAAGTGGCCCCCAGCAGGTGACGCCGGAGAGGCTTTGCCAGAGAAGTTCTCTGTAGAGAGGTACGGAGGAAGCGCAGAAGTTAGCCGCGTTCCGGGGAGATCTGCGTGGACGTGGACGGGGCGCGGTTGCGATGGCGCCTATCAGGAGGCTGGGGAGAGCTGTGACAGCCCGTGGGCGGCCTTGATCGAGGCTGACGCTTTCCTGCGAGACCACTTCGTGGCGCTTGGGTGGCGTGACGGCGTCGACGTGCCTTTCGTATTCCTGGAGGATCTCGGGCGGGACACTTGTTGGTGTGCCGAAGTCGACGACTGACGCTCTGGCCGTGGGGTGCCACGGATCAATCAGCTTGACGCTGCTGCAGAGCCTCTTCCGCGAGGCCCTGGCAGGCAGTGTGAGGACATGATCCACACGGGCTGGTCCGTCAGGAAGCTCCCCGGTCGTCAGTGACTGCCCCCGTTGATGTCAGACGTGGATGTCAAACGCCCCGGACCGTGATCGGTCCGGGGCGTTTTGGCTGGTGCCCCCGGCAGGATTCGAACCTGCGATGGTGC
>NZ_JBSFMM010000200.1:0-20409 GCF_053599555.1 Streptomyces sp. NPDC000941 | reverse complement strand
CGAGGGAAGGAGTGCGGCTCACCGGCGCCGCTGGCGTCAGGCTTTGCCGACGACCTGGATCAGCCGGATGCCAGCGAGCAGCCCGCCAGGGCGTCAAGACCAGAGGGGGCGGTCGCACCCTGGCGGGAGATCGAGATGCGGATGCGGTCGATGGTGGAGGTGCGCTTGTCCTTCAGCGGGCCGAGGATCGCGTTCTGGACGAAGTTCGGGCCACCCTGGCCCACGGACGAGGCCAGCCGCTTGTTGGCCTCGTCGATCTGCGTCTGGAGCAGCGCGATATTGCGGTCCACCTCCGCCTGGGCTGCGGCGGGCACCGCGCCGACCTTCGAGGCGACTTCCGGGCAGCTGATCGACTGCCCGGTCCCGGTCCCGGTGCCGGCCCCGGCGTCCGAGCCCGCGCCGTCCTCCGCCCCGGAACCCGGATCCGTGGGCTCGGCTGTGCCCGGAGCGGTCGCGGGGGGCTCCGCCGCGCCGCCTGAGCCCGCGTCGGAGCCCTGTCCGGCGCCGCCCTGCCCGGCGCCCGCGTCACCGCCCAGGGAGCACTCGGCGAGCGCGTCGAGGCCCTGTGGCTTCTCGGCCTGGCGGCCGATGGAGATCGCGATCCGGTCCAGGGTGGACTTCCGCTTGTCCGCCAGCGGGCCGAGGATCGCGTTTTGGACGAAGTTCGGGCCACCCTCGCCCGCGGACGAGACCAGCCGCTTGTTGGCCTCGTCGATCTGCGTCTGGAGCAGTGCCAGGTTGCGGTCCACTTCCGCCTTGGCCTTGGCGGGGATCTCGGGCAGGGAGCCCGTCACATCGGGGCAGCTGATGGTGGACGCCGCTTTGGTGCTCGCATCGCTGCCCGATCCCGAGCCGTCCTGCCCGGCCATGGCGGCTCCCACCGCGACAGCCGCGCAGGTAACACCGCCGATGGCACCGAAAACCAGGACGCGCCGACGGTGCAGTAACGGAAGGCCACGGGACATCTGATCACCTCGTGAGGTCACAAACAGCAACGGTCTACTGGTGGCGCCCCGTCCTGCCCCTGCTCCGGGTCGCACAAGGTCTCGCGCCCATCAGTACGGGCCGGGTGACAGCTGTGTTCAATGTGCCTCAAGAAAAAATCCGCCCGTGCGAAGCCACCCCGGGAAGAAAGCCCGAGGGGCCCGGGAGACTGGCTCCCGGGCCCCTCGGACTCGGCCGGCGACAGCGCCGGCGCGCGGCGCGCGTGCGCTCAGCGCACCTCGCTGATCTCCGGCCCGCGCTGCAGCCGGTCGGCGCCGCCCGCGAACCGCGAGCCCTGCGCCTCCTCCTGCTGCACCCCGTCGGGCACCATCTGCGCATCGTCCGGCAGCTTGAGGACGATCGGGTCGCGCGGGGCCATCGGGCCCTCGCCGCGCACCACGACCGTGTCCCGGAAGATCGCTTCCAGCAGGCTGCCGGTCTCGGGCTGCACCGCGCCCTGCCCGGAGATCACCCCGCGCAGGAACCAGCGCGGCCCGTCCACGCCGACGAAGCGGACCACCTGCACGCCGTTCTTGCCGTCCGGTAGCTGCACCGGCACTTGGGCGCGCAGCTCCCAGCCGAGCGGGCCCTCGACCTCGTCGACGACCCCGCCCTGCTGGGTGATGCCGGTGGCGATCTCGTCGCGCACCTCGCCCCAGATGCCTTCCTTCTTGGGCGCTGCGAACCCCTGGAGCTGGACGGCGCTGTCCCGCAGCACCACGGTCGCGGCGACGATCGCGTCACCCGCGACCTCCACCCTCAGCTCCATGCCCTCGACACCTGGCACGAACAGGCCGCCCAGGTCCACTCGGCCCTCGCCGGGCTGACGCACCTCGGACACGTCCCACGGCCCTTCGGGGCGCGGCGCCGGGGGCAGGCTCACCCGCTCGGCGGCAGCGTCCTCCTCGGGGTCCGCGGCAGCACCCGCGTCCTCGGCGTCTTCGCCGTTCTCGGCCAACTCCTCGGAGGCCACGTCGAGCGGCTCGACGTCCTCCTTGCTGCGCTTGCGGCGACGTCCGAACACGTCATCGTCCTTCCCGGTCGGAACCGACCGAAGCGTACCTATTCCCACCCGTTGCCCTGCCCGTTGAACCGTCCACCGCGGCATGACCGCCGGTGGACCCGAAGCCCCCGTCGGCCCGCGCCGACCCGGGAAGCTCCACCACCTCGTGGAAGCGCACCTTCTCGACCTGCTGGACGATCAGTTGGGCGACCCGGTCGTAGCGCTCGAACCGCACACTCTCGCGTGGATCCAGGTTGACCACGATCACCTTGATTTCTCCACGGTACCCGGCATCGATGGTCCCGGGCGCATTCACCATGGCGACCCCACAGCGGGCGGCGAGTCCGGACCTCGGATGCACGAAGGCGGCATACCCGTCCGGGAGCGCGATAGACACTCCGGTCGGCAGTACCGCGCGCTCACCGGGGGCGAGCTCGGCCGCCTCGGTGGTGACGAGGTCGGCGCCGGCGTCGCCGGGATGGGCGTACGCCGGGATCGGCACCTCGGGGTGCACCCGGCGGATCAACACATCTACGGGCGTCACAGTCACGCCTTCCCCTTTGCCTGTCCCTTTGACTTCGCCTGTGCTCGGTTGTCCGGCTGTTGCTCCGGCCGCCGAGCGCTCACGGATTCACCTCGAACGCGCGCGCGACCTTGACCTGGTCCGGATCGGCGAGCGCCGCGTCGATCTCCTCCGAGCGGCCGTTCTTGATGAAGTGGTCGACCTTGACCTCTATGAAGAGCGCGTCGGCCCGCACCGCGACCGGGCCGTCCGGGCCGCCCATCCGGCCGGTGGCCGTGCAGTAGATCTTGCGCCCGTACACCGCCGTCACCCGGGCGTCCAGGTGCAGCGCGGTGCCCACGGGCACGGGCCGGAGGAAGTCCGTCTCCAGCCGTCCGGTCACCGCGATGACCCGCTGGAGCCAGTTGAGCGCCCCCAGCGCCTCGTCCAGCGCCGCGGTCAGCACCCCGCCGTGGGCCAGGCCCGGCGCGCCCTGGTGGCCGGTGCGCACGGTGAACTCGGCCGTGACGCTCACGCCGTCGCCCGCCCGGGGTTCGAGGCCGAGACCGTGCTCCTGGCCGCAGCCGAAGCACGCCTCGTAGTGCGCGCCGAGGACGCCCCCGGGCGCGGGGGCGTCGGGGTGCCGTACGGGTTCCCTGGCGCCGTCCGGCGGCTTCAACGCGGTCGTTGCTCCACTCACATCGGCTGACCTTACCCGCGCGGGAAGCGCCGGTCGGCGGCCATGCCAAGCTTGGGACCATGCAGCCTTACGAAGAACGCCTGACCGCACCCCGTTCATGGTGGTTCATCGCATTTCTGGTCGGGGTCGCGGGAGCGCTGATCATGCTGCCGTTCGGCACGCTGCCGATGCTCGGCGGTCTGATCGGCGGGGCGGCGGCCGCCGCGGTCGTGGTGAGCGCCTACGGTGCGGTGCGGGTCCGGGTGGTGGCGGGCTCGCTGGTCGCCGGTGAGGCGAAGATCCCGGTGTCGGCGCTGGGGACGGCCGAGGTGCTGGACCGCGACGAGGCGGCCGCCTGGCGCACCTACAAGGCCGATCCGCGGGCGTTCATGCTGCTGCGCAGCTACATCCCGACCGCGCTGCGGGTGGAGGTCACCGATCCGCAGGACCCGACGCCGTACGTCTACGTCTCGACCCGCGACCCCGAGGCCCTGTCCGCCGCTCTCTCGGCCGTACGGGCCCAGTAGCCGCCCGGCCCCCACCGGCTCGGTGGATCAGGCCTCCAGCGGCGGAAGCGCGCCCCAGGGCACCTGCCGGGCGCGCAGATCCTTGCGGATCTTCCGGGCGAGCTTCTTGGTGTCGCGCCGGTTCATCGCGGCGCCCACGGTGGCGCCGATCATGAAGGGCGCGAGGTTCGGCAGATTGCGGAAGCTGCGCTTGAGGACCTGCTGGCGCAGCTCACGCTTCGCTTGAACGCCGAGCGCGGCGTTCACACTCGCCGGGACGGCGGCGGCGTCGATACCGCGCTCCTCGGCCCACGACCCGAGATAGGCGATGGCGCGCTGCCGGCCGGTGCCGGGCGCGCGCACCCCGTAGACCTCATGGAGCTCGGCGATGAGCTTGATCTCTATCGAGGCGACGCCGATGATCTCGGCGGCCAGCTCGGTGGGCATGGCGGGCGGGGCCGGCAGCATCGCCGCGGCGCCAACGCCCGCGCCCACGGTGGAGGTGCCGTTTGCGGCACCGGCCACCAGTTTGTCCGCGATCTCTTCCGGGCCGAGCCCGGGGAACTGCTTGCGCAGCGCGGCGAGGTCGCGGACCGGAATCCGCGGAGCGTTCGCGACGATCCGATCGGCGACCGCGTAGACCCCCGATCTAGCGCGCTCGCCTCCCTTACGGGCACCTCGACCGACAGCGGCCGCGAGCGAGGCCAGGCGGCCTCGCTCGACGTGCGCCCCGGTCACGTCGCCGTGCTCCGCATCCACGCCGGACCCGCGGCTTACGCCGCGCAGTCGCGGCAGATCGGCTGGCCGTTCTTGGTCTCGTTGGCCAGCTGACTGCGGTGGTGCACAAGGAAGCAGCTCATGCACGTGAACTCGTCGGCCTGGCGGGGCAGGACCCGAACGGACAGCTCCTCGTTGGAGAGGTCCGCGCCGGGCAGCTCCAAACCCTCGGCCTGTTCGAACTCATCCACGTCGACCGTCGACGCGGACTTGTCGTTCCGCCGAGCCTTCAGCTCCTCAATGCTGTCCTCGTTGACATCGTCGTCGGTCTTGCGTGGGGTGTCGTAATCCGTTGCCATGTCGCTCTCCCCCTCTGGGTGTCTGCGGTGTCTCCAGCGCACGTAACGCGTGAGAGGCCGGACTTGTGCCCGACCCGAGGCGGAGATTTTGCCTCACATCAAGGTCTGTTACTCAATCGACACCCAACCGCACCCCTGAAGAGGTGATCGGCTTGGATGGCGATCGGGACCGTACACGGTCCGAATGTCGCACTCACATGCGCCCTCACGTGTACTTCCCGTGATCACGGCCTCCGGAAACCCGGACTTTCCCGGCTTTCCACCAGTCGTGACGATCACACAGAGTATATGGCTTGAAATTCGCCCATGTGATCGATCACACAGGATACAGGCGGGGGTCGGATCGCCAAAATTCCTCCCAAAGCGAACAACGTCACAGCTGCGTCCTGGAACTTCTCCTCGGCCTCAACCGGCTCTCAGCCGGTCTTCAACCAGGGGTGCCTTCAGCCCGGCGCCCCAGCCAATATCAGACCGGGAGCACGACCCGCATCACCAGGCCGCCGCCGTCCCTCGGCTCGGCGGTGATCCGACCGCCGTGCGCGCGGGCCACGGAGCGGGCGATCGACAGGCCGAGCCCGACGCCCTTGTCGCTGCCCGTGCGCTCGGTGCGCAGCCTGCGGAAGGGCTCGAAGATATTGTCCAGCTCGTACGCGGGGACCACCGGCCCGGTATTCGCCACCACCAGCACCGCCTGTCCCGCCCCCTCCTGCACCTCCGTGGTCACCTCGACCCAACCGCCCTGAGGGATGTTGTACCGCACCGCGTTCTGGATGAGGTTCAGCGCGATCCGCTCCAGCAGCACGCCATTGCCCTGGACCACCGCGGACTGCCGCACCCCGCGCACCGCCACGCCCTTGTCCTGCGCCTCCGTACGGACCTGCTCCAGCGCCTGGGAGGCGACCTCGGCGAGGTCCACGGGCTTGCGGTCGACGATCTCGTTGTCGCTGCGGGCGAGCAGCAAAAGACCCTCCACCAGCTGCTCGCTGCGCTCGTTGGTGGCCAGCAGCGTCTTGCCGAGCTGGGTCAGGTCGGGGGACGCCTGCGGATCGGAGAGCTGCACCTCCAGCAGGGTCCGGTTGATCGCCAGCGGGGTGCGCAGCTCATGCGAGGCGTTGGCCACGAACCGCTGCTGGGCGGTGAACGCGCGGTCCAGGCGCTCCAGCATCTCGTCGAAGGTGTCGGCCAGCTCCTTCAGCTCGTCGTCCGGGCCGTCCAGCTTGATCCGCCGGGACAGGTCCGAACCTGCCACCTGGCGCGCGGTGCGGGTGATCCGGCCGAGCGGCGAGAGCACCCGCCCTGCCATGGCGTAGCCGAACGCGAAGGCCACCACGGCCAGGCCGAGCAGCGCCAGCAGCGACCGGCGCAGCAGGGCGTCGAGGGCGAGGGCGCGCTGGTGGTTCATGCAATTCGCCACCGCCTGGTTGAACAGCGTGGAGCTGGACTGGCTGGGCAGCTCACAGGTGCGGTCGGTGAGGCTGTAGTCCATCTTGACGATCTGGAACGGGAGCTTGCTGCTCCCCTGGAGGACGTCCGCCGCCAGCAGATAGATGATCGTCAGCAGCACCACGCCGGCGATCAGGAACATCCCGCCGTACAGCAGGGTCAGCCGTATCCGGATCGTCGGCCGCAGCCAGGGACGCGGGCTCACCGCCGGCCGCGGGTCCCAGTTGGGCTTGGGTGGTGCGGTGGGCGGAATCGGGGTCGTGGCCATGCCCGATCAGATCCGGTAGCCGGAGCCGGGCACCGTGACGATCACCGCGGGCTCGCCGAGCTTGCGGCGCAGCGTCATGACGGTGACCCGGACCACGTTGGTGAACGGGTCGGTGTTCTCGTCCCACGCCTTCTCCAGCAGCTGCTCGGCGGAGACGACGGCGCCCTCGCTGCGCATCAGCACCTCGAGCACCGCGAACTCCTTGGGCGCCAGCTGGACCTCCCGGCCGTCCCGGAAGACCTCACGGCGGTTGGGGTCCAGCTTGATCCCGGAGCGCTCCAGCACCGGCGGCAGGGCGACCGTGGTGCGGCGGCCGAGCGCCCGTACGCGGGCGATCAGCTCGCTGAAGGCGAAGGGCTTGGGCAGATAGTCGTCCGCGCCGATCTCCAGCCCCTCGACGCGGTCGCTGACGTCGCCGGAGGCGGTCAGCATCAGCACCCGGGTGGGCATGCCGAGCTCGACGAGCTTGCGGCACACATCGTCGCCGTGGACCAGCGGAAGGTCCCGGTCGAGGACGACAACGTCGTAGTCGTTGACCGCGATACGCTCCAAGGCGGCGGCCCCGTCGTACACGACGTCGACGGCCATGGCCTCCCGGCGCAGTCCGGTGGCCACCGCATCGGCGAGCAGCTGCTCGTCCTCGACGACGAGTACACGCACGTTCGTGGGTCCTTCCCTTGGGTGCCTTACGGGCGTCATGGAGCGCCCGGCGGGCTCGATCCGGCCGGGCTCGGTCGGCGCCCGGCGCCTCCATCCTGCCTCGAAGGCTCATAAACCGGCGGTAAGGGGGATCCGGAAGGGTCTGCTCAAGATTCTTTTTGTGCGGAGGTTTCCCCTCACGGAGCGATGGGGAGGACGACTGCAACCCCGATCACGCCCTGTATGTGGCATCCCACAAGCATCTCTGTCATCAGCAGGGACCACGCACGTGATCGCCCCGCCCCGGCACACCCCCGTGCCACCGACCCACGACGAGGGGGCGCACATGGACGCGTTCACCGCAGGAATTCTGCAGCGTATAGAGACCACCCAGTCCGATCTCACCCGCGCCCGTGAGACGGGCGACGACTACCTTGCCGATGTCGAGCTGTCGGAGCTCGAAGACCTGCGTCGGCTTGCCGCCGAGCACGGCGTGGAGGTCAGCGCGATCGCCTGACGGCGATCCCCCGGCACCCGCGCTCAGCAACTCCGCGACGCCCCGGCTGCCCTTGCGGCACCGGGGCGTCGTGCTGCGTTCAGACCGCGTTCAACGGGTCTGACGCCCGTACGGCAGGGCGTACGGGCGTACGGGCGGTCGCAGGGTCAGTCGTGCCAGGCGCCCAGGTCCTCCAGGAGCCCCTGCAGCGGCTCGAAGAGGCCGGGGGGCGCGGCGATGATGAGCTCGCCCGAGGCCGCGATCCCCGGCCGCCCGCCGGTCAGCGCGCCCGCCTCGCGGGCTATCAGCGCACCGGCCGCGTAGTCCCACGGGTTCAGCCCGCGCTCGTAGTAGCCGTTGAGCCGGCCGCACGCCACATCGCACAGATCGATGGCCGCCGACCCGCCGCGCCGGATGTCGCGCACCTTGGGCACCAGGGCGCGGACCACCTCGGCCTGGCCGATGCGCCGCTCGGTGCGGTAGCCGAAGCCGGTGCCCACGAGCGCCTGATCCAGCACGGGCGCGGGACGGCAGCGCACCCGCTCCCCCCGCTCCCGCCCCTCGGCTACGAGGTACGCACCGCCGCCGAGCACCGCGTGATACGTCTCGCGGCGCATCGGGGCCGTCACCACACCCACGACCGCCTCGCCGTCCCGCTCGGCGGCGATGCTCACCGCCCAGGCCGGCAGGCCGTAGAGGTAGTTGACCGTGCCGTCGAGCGGGTCGACGACCCAGCGCACCCCGCTGCTGCCCTCGGTGCTCGCGCCCTCCTCCCCCAGCACGCCGTCGTCGGGGCGGCGGTCGGAGAGGAAGTCCGTGATCAGCTTCTCGGCGGCCAGGTCCATCTCGGTGACCACGTCGATGGGGCTGGTCTTGGTGGCGGCCACGCCGAGGTCGGCCGGGCGGCCGTCACGGAGCAGGTCTCCCGCCCGGCGGGCGGCCTCCAGGGCGACGTCGAGGAGTTCGGTCGTGAGCGGGTCGGTCATCGTGCTCCTTAAAGGCATGCGGACGGTCGGAAGAGCATGCGAGCGGACGGCACTGTGTCCCCCGCTCAATCTTGGAGCTCGCCATGACATTGGCGGGCCGGGGGCGGTGCGGTGGTGCGCTCAGTCCTCGCCCGCGGCGGCGGGCCGCGGCGCCCGGGCCGGGCAGCAGCCCGCCGGGCAGAGGTCGTGGCTCGGGCCGAGCGCGCCCAGCGCGCAGCGCGTCGGCGCGGCCGCCTCCCGGCCGGCGGCGAAGCGCTCGGCGGCCGCGCGCTCCAGGACCAGATCGCGCACCGCGGCCGCGAAGCGCGGGTCCGCGCCCACCGTCGAGGCGCGCGCGACCGGCAGCCCCAGCTCCTCGGCCTTGGCCGCCGCCTCCGTGTCGAGGTCGTACTTGACCTCCATGTGGTCCGAGACGAAGCCGATCGGGACCATCACGGCGGCGGGGGCGCCCGCGCCGTGCAGCTCCTCCAGGTGGTCGCAGATGTCCGGCTCCAGCCACGGGATGTGCGGGGCGCCGCTGCGCGACTGGTAGACGAGGCGCCAGGGGTGCTCCACGCCGGTCTCCTCGCGCACCGCGTCGGCGATCAGCCGGGCCACGTCCAGGTGCTGGGCGACATACGCGCCGCCGTCCCCATGGCCCTGGGGCGGGCCGGAGGTGTCGGCGGCGGCGGTCGGGATGGAGTGCGTGGTGAAGGCGAGGTGCGCCCCGGCTCGTACGGCCCCGGGCAGCTCGGCGAGCGCGGCGAGCGTCGCGTCGACCATGGGCCGGACGAAGCCGGGATGGTTGAAGTAGTGCCGCAGCTTGTCGACGCGCGGCGGCTCCAGCCCCCCCGTCTCGAGTGTCTCGAGCGCGGCCAGCGCGTCGGCAAGGTTCTCGCGGTACTGGCGGCAGCCGGAGTACGAGGCGTACGCGCTGGTGGCCAGCACCAGCACGCGGCGGCGGCCGTCGGCGGCCATCTCGCGCAGGGTGTCGGTCAGATAGGGCGCCCAGTTGCGGTTGCCCCAGTAGACCGGCAGGTCGAGGCCGTGCTCGGCGAAGTCCTTGCGCAGCGCCTGCAGCAGCTCACGGTTCTGCTCGTTGATCGGGCTGACGCCGCCGAAGAGGAAGTAGTGCCGGCCCACCTCCTTCAGCCGCTCCCGGGGGATGCCGCGGCCGCGCGTCACGTTCTCCAGGAACGGCACCACGTCCTCGGGGCCCTCCGGGCCGCCGAAGGAGAGCAGCAGCAGGGCGTCGTACGGAGCGGAAGATCGAGCGGGGAATGGCTGGGGTGGCTGTTCCGGCATGTCCCCGATCCTGCCACCCGGCGCTGACGGGCGGGAAATAGACCTGCGCGGCCCTGTGGATGACCGTAATCTGTCTCGGCGCCTACGTTCCTTACCGGATTGACCGCTTAGCCGCTCACCTGCTCATCACCCCTGTCACGCCTGGCACCCCCGCCAGGACTTGCCCACCGCGGAGCCCTCCCTTGCCCAGCCCCGGCCCCTATCGCGCGATATTCGCCGCCCCCGGCACCAAAGGCTTCGCCGCCGCGGGGTTCCCCGGCCGGCTGACGATTTCGATGACCGCCATCGGCGTGGTCACGATGATCTCCGAGCTCACCGGCCGGTACGGACTGGCGGGCGCGGTGTCGGCCGCGCTCTCGATCTCCTCGGCGGCGCTGGGCCCTCAGGTCTCCCGGCTGGTGGACCGGCACGGCCAGCGGCGGGTGCTGCGCCCGGCCAGCCTCGTCGCGCTCGCCGCCGTCGCGGGGCTGCTGCTGAGCGCGCATCTGCGCTGGCCGGACTGGACGCTGTTCGCGTTCGCCGCGGCGGCCGGATGCGTGCCGAGCATCGGGGCGATGGTGCGGGCCCGCTGGGCGGCGATCTACCGTGACACGCCGGACCGGCTGCATGCCGCGTACGCCTTCGAGTCCGTCGTCGACGAGGTCTGCTTCATCGTCGGCCCGATCCTGTCCGTCGGTCTTTCCACCGCCTGGTTCCCGGAGGCGGGCCCGCTGCTGGCCGGCTGCTTCCTGGCGGTCGGGGTGCTGGCGCTGACCGCGCAGCGCGCCACCGAGCCCGTACCGCATCCGCGCGAGCACCACACCGGCGGCTCGGCGCTGCGCTCGGCCGGACTCATGGTGCTGATGACCGCCTTCGCCGCCGTGGGCGCGCTCTTCGGGGCGATCGACGTGGTGACGGTGGCGTTCGCCGATGAGCAGGGCAACAAGGCCGCGGCGAGCGTCGTACTCGCCGTCTACGCGGCGGGCTCCTGCCTGGCGGGCGCGGTCTTCGGACTGCTGCGTCCGAAGGGTTCGGCCCCCCGCAGGTGGCTGCTGGGTGTCTGTGCGATCGCCGTGAGTATGATCCCCCTCCAACTGGTCGGGAACCTTTCGTTTCTGGCCGTGGCGCTCTTCGTCGCGGGCCTGGCCGTCGCACCGACGATGGTCACCACCATGGCCCTGGTCGAACAGCTCGTGCCACGCGCGAAACTGACCGAGGGCATGACCTGGGTGAGCACCGGGCTCTCGGTCGGGGTGGCGCTCGGCTCGTCGGCCGCCGGATGGGTGGTCGACGCCGCCGGAGCGCGCGCGGGGTACGCGGTGCCGGCTGTGGCCGGGGCGTTCGCGGCGGCGGTGGCGTTCCTCGGGTACCGCCGGCTGCGGCCGGCGCCACAGCGGGAGGGGTCGGGCGCGGATGGCCGTAAAGACCGTAAGGACCATGAGGACCAGCCGGAACGGCGTGTGGCGTAACTGGGCGGGCAATGTGATCGCCCGGCCGGCCCGGAGCATCGCCCCCTCGTCGACCGCGGAGCTGGCCGAGGTGGTGCGCCAGGCGGCCGAGGAGGGCCTGCGGGTCAAGGCGGTGGGCACGGGCCACTCCTTCACCGCCGCGGCCGCCACGGACGGGCTGCTGATACGCCCCGAGCGACTGGCCGGGATCCGGGAGATCGACCGGGAGGCGGGAACGGTGACCGTCGCGGCCGGCACCCCGCTGTGGCAGCTCAACCACACCCTGGCGGCGCACGGCCTGTCGCTGACCAATATGGGCGACATCATGGAGCAGACGGTGGCCGGGGCCACCGCCACCGGCACCCACGGGACGGGCCGGGCAAGCGCGTCGATCGCCGCTCAGATCAGAGGTCTGGAGCTGGTGACGGCGGACGGCTCGGTGCTGCGCTGCTCGGCCGAGGAGAATCCGGAGATCTTCTCCGCCGCCCGGATCGGGCTCGGCGCGCTGGGCGTGGTGAGCGCGATCACCTTCGCCGTGGAGCCGGAGTTCCTGCTCACCGCGCACGAGGAACCCATGCCCTTCGACCGGGTCATGGCGGATTTCGACCAACTTGTCGCGGAGAACGAACATTTCGAGTTCTACTGGTTCCCGCATACCGGCAGCTGCAACACCAAGCGCAATAACCGCACCGACGGGCCCGCCGCCCCGCTGGGCCGGGTGAACGGCTGGGTCGACGACGAGCTGCTGTCCAACGGCATCTTCCAGGTGGCCTGTTCGGTGGGGCGGGCGGTCCCCGCCACCATCCCCGGCATCGCCAAGATCTCCAGCCGCGCGCTGTCGGCCCGCACGTACACGGACATCCCTTACAAAGTCTTCACCAGTCCGCGCCGGGTCCGCTTCGTCGAGATGGAGTACGCGGTGCCGCGCGAGGCCGCGGTCACGGTGCTGCGCGAACTCAAGGCGACCGTGGAGCGCTCGGGGCTCAGAGTCAGCTTCCCGGTGGAGGTGCGCACCGCACCGGCCGACGACATCCCGCTGTCCACCGCCTCGGGCCGGGACACCGCCTACATCGCGGTGCACCTGTACCGGGGCACCCCGCACCGGGCGTACTTCACGGCGACCGAGCAGATCATGACCGCGCACGGCGGGCGCCCGCACTGGGGCAAGCTGCACAGCCGCGACGCCGCATATCTGGCGGGGGCCTATCCGCGGTTCGGGGAGTTCACCGCCATCCGCGACCGGCTGGACCCGGAGCGGCTGTTCGGCAACGACTATCTGCGGCGGGTCCTGGGCGACTGACGCGCCCCGCCCTCACCCCCGCTCCCGGCGCCTACTCCGACCCCATCCACCCCTGCCCGCACATTCGTTCCCACCCGTGAAGAGAAGCGGACAATATCGAAGGAGATCGTTCCGTTTCTGTCGATCATGTGAAACTTGCCACCCACATCACGCCCCACGCCGCCCAGTTCATGGTCCACAGGCCCCCCACGGCGAGAACTTGACTGGCGCGCCGCTCCACCTGAGCGGCCCGAATGGAGTACTGTTGCGGTCCCTGGCCCCGCTTTCCCGTCCGGCCGCCCGGACCCAACGGGAGGGGTCAAAAGGCGGCAACTCAACCGGCGGCGCCGCGACATGACATGGGGATCGCTGCCCCGAGCGACGGCGCCGTCGCTTTTGGCTGCAAACAGGTCACCGTGTCATAACGGCGGATCGGGGCACAGGCCCGACACGCCGGGCAACTCGGCAAAGTTGTGGCAGGCTGCACCCGGGCACGCCACACTCGTCTAGCGGGAGAGCAGCGACGCAACCGTGACGTCGGCAGGCACCACCCGGGAGGTCCCCATGCCCGAACTGCGTGTCGTGGCCGTCAGCAACGACGGCACACGGCTGGTGCTCAAGGCTGCGGACAGCACGGAGTACACACTTCCCATCGACGAGCGTCTGCGCGCCGCAGTGCGCAATGACCGCGCTCGGCTCGGCCAGATCGAGATCGAGGTCGAGAGCCATCTGCGGCCGCGCGACATCCAGGCCCGTATACGCGCCGGCGCCTCGGCCGAAGAGGTCGCGCAGATGGCGGGCATCCCCGTCGACCGCGTGCGCCGCTTCGAGGGTCCGGTGCTCGCGGAGCGCGCCTTCATGGCCGAGCGCGCCCGCAAAACACCCGTGCGCCGCCCCGGTGAGAACGCCGGGCCTCAGCTCGGCGAAGCCGTCGCGGAGCGGCTGCTGCTGCGCGGCGCGGAGAAGGACACCGCGCAGTGGGACTCCTGGCGGCGGGACGACGGCACCTGGGAGGTGCTGCTGGTCTACCGCGTTGCCGGAGAGCCGCACTCGGCCAGCTGGACCTACGACCCGCCCCGGCGGCTCGTCCAGGCCGTGGACGACGAGGCCCGGGCGCTGATCGGCGAGGCCGACGACACCCCGGAGCCGAGCTTCCCGTTCGTACCGCGGATCGCCCGGCTGCCGCGTGACCGGGACCGTGATCGAGAGCGCGACCGGCCGGGCTCGTATGAGCGCGGCGACGGCGAGTCCGACGCCACGGCGGCGTCCGCCTCGATGGAGGACGGCCTCGGCGGCGAGCGGGACTCGCTCACCAGCCTGCTGGAAGCCGTGCCGAACTTCCGGGGCGACATGATCGTGCCGGACGCGCCCAGCCCGGCCTCCCCGGCGGACGAGCCCGTCGAGGAGCCCGAGCCCGTCGAGCCCCCGGCCCCGGCGGCCAGCGCCGGCTCGGCGTACGCGGACGTCCTGATGCCCCGTTCGGTCGCCGGCCACCGCGATCGGCTGACCGGCACCACGGACCGTCAGGCGGAGGCGGACGGCGTGCGTCCGGGCCGCCGGGCGGCGGTGCCGAGCTGGGACGAGATCGTCTTCGGCACCCGCCGCAAGAAACAGGAGTAGCAGCGGCACTTTCACGCCGTCCGGGCCTCGCCGTCGTACGCCGACGGCGAGGCCCCCCTTTTTTGACTCGGTTCGCCTCCGGGGCGCTACAGCCCCTGTCGACGGTCGACCGTGCTCGCCCCCTCGTACCTCGGGGCCTGCGCGCGCTCTCCCTTTCGACAGCGGCCGCGCCCCTTCGGCTCACTCGCCGGACGTGTGTGCCCCTCAGCCTCGGTCGGGGCCGGTGGCCACCGGGCGGGCGGGGTCGGCGGACCACTCGCTCCAGGAGCCGACGTACAGGGCCGCCGGAACGCCCGCGACCGCCAGCGCCAGCACCTGGTGAGCGGCCGAGACGCCCGAGCCGCAGTAGACCCCCACCTCGGCCTCCTCGGTGGCACCGAGCCCGGCGAAGCGCTCGGCCAGCCGGTCGGCGGGCAGGAACCGGCCCTCGGGGGTGACGTTCTCCATCGTCGGCGCCGAGACCGCCCCCGGGATATGCCCGGCCACGGGGTCGATCGGCTCCACCTCGCCCCGGTACCGCTCGGCGGCCCGCGCGTCCAGCAGCAGTCCGCGCCGGGCGAGCGCCGCCGCGCCGTCCGCGTCCAGCAGCGGGAGGGCGCCGGGCCGGGGCTCGAAGTCGCCCTCGGGCGGGGCGGTGGTCTCGGTGCTCAGCGGGCCGTCGTGCTCGGTCCAGGCGGCCAGGCCGCCGTCGAGGACGCGTACGGACGGGTGGCCCGCCCAGCGCAGCAGCCACCAGGCGCGCGCCGCCGCCCACCCCTGTCCGCCGTCGTACGCCACCACGCGCCGGTCCGCACGGACTCCCGCTCGGCGCATCGCGGCGGCGAAGATGGACAGGTCCGGCAGCGGGTGGCGGCCGGCCGCGCCCGCGGGGCCCGCGAGTTCGGCCTCCAGGTCGACGTAGACCGCACCGGGGAGGTGCCCGGCCTCATAGACGGGACGGCCGGGCGGGCCGCCCAGCTGGTAGCGGACGTCCAGGAGGAGCGGCGGTTGCTCCCCCGCCAGCTCGTCCATGAGATCGGATGCGGTGATGATGGCATTCATGGGCACCATCTTTGCGTAGATACGTCTGCGACGATTGGCCCACTCGATCACCCTCCGTACAGATGACGGACACCTCGCGGCCATGGCCTGGAAACGGATGCGGGGCTCGAAAGCGGGCATTGTCCTGGCAGGAGCCGCGAATTGCGGCGCGGCCAGGGCGCGCGTTGCGACAGGGGGTGCGAATATCTGTCGGGCGCCACCCCCATCACCGCCCCGCGCACCAGCGGGCCGGCCGGAGCCGCACGGACACCACAACGGTCCGAGGAGAGAGTGACGATGACCGAGGCAGCGACTCGGCACACGCCGGGCACGCCTTGCTGGACGAGCCTGATGGTGCACAGCCTGGCCGCGACGCAGGAGTTCTACCACGCCTTGTTCGGCTGGGAGTTCACCCCGGGGCCTGAGCACCTGGGCGCGTACGTACGCGCGCGGATCGGCGACCGGCCGGTCGCGGGTCTTGGCGAACTGCCTCCGGAGCGCCACCTCCCGGTCGCCTGGACGACGTATCTGGCCTCCGACGACGCCGACGAGACGGCGGAGCTGATCCGCGCCTGCGGCGGCACCGTGGCCGTGGGCCCGCTGGACGCGGGCGAGGCGGGCCGGATGGCCCTCGCGGCCGACCCGCAGGGCGCGGCCTTCGGCGTATGGCAGGCGCGCGAGCACCTGGGCGCCGAGGAGATCGGGGCGCCGGGCTCCCCGGTCTGGCACGAGCTGATGACCCGGGACTCCTCGGCCGTCGGCAAGTTCTACGACATGGTCTTCGGCTGCCACAGCGAGCCCTGGACTGCGGACGGCCCCGGCCCGGCCCCCGAGCCCGGGTCCGATGCGCTGACCCTGCGGGTGGCGGGGCGGCCGGTGGCCGCGATCCACGGCATGGGCGGCGCCCTGCCGCGCGACCGGGGCCCGCACTGGCGGACGTACTTCGCGGTGGCCGACGTGGACAAGGCGGTGCGCCAGGTGACCGAGCTGGGCGGCTATGTCGTCCTGCCGCCCCAGGACGGCGCGGCGGGGCATACGGCCACCGTCACGGACCCGGAGGGGGCGGCCTTCGCCCTGGTCGGGACGGACGGCTGACGGGCGGCTGAGAGGCCGCTGAGGGGCGGCTGAAGGTTGTCTAGGGGGCGGTCCGGGGCGTCGGGGCGTTGTGTGGCACGGGGGCCGGGGCCGCCGCCGGGTCGACGGGGAGCACATCCGGCGACAGCGTGGCGGCGCGGGCGGCCGCGGCCGTCATACGGCGCCGGTGGTGGCGCCGGCACAGCACCTCGTAACCCACCTCGGCCCCGGGCTGGTTGACGTCGCCGACGACGACCTGGGCGCCCTCGACGACCATCTCGCCGCCGACGGTACGGGCGTTGTGCGTGGCGCGGGCTCCGCACCAGCACAACGCCTCGACCTGCAGCACCTCGATCCGGTCCGCGAGCTCGACCAGCCGCTGGGAGCCGGGGAAGAGCTTGCTGCGGAAGTCGGTGGTGATGCCGAAGGCGAAGACGTCGAGCCCGAGGTCGTCCACGACGCGGGCGAGCTGGTCGATCTGGGACGGGGCGAGGAACTGCGCCTCGTCCACGATCACATAGTCGGCGCGGCCCCCGGCCGTGAGGATCCCGACCACATGGGCGTAGAAGTCGAGGTCGTCCCCCGCTTCGACGGCCTCGGTGACCAGCCCCAGACGCGAGGAGAGCTTGCCCCGGCCCGCCCGGTCGTCTCGGGTGTAGATCATGCCCTGAAGGCCGCGCGTCGAGCGGTTGTGCTCGATCTGCAGAGCGAGGGTGCTCTTTCCGCAGTCCATGGTTCCGGAGAAGAACACCAGCTCGGGCATGGGGTGGCGAAGCCTTTCGTACGGTCGGGACGGGCGGGTCGGAGTGGAGCGGGACGGCTCAGGAGCGTACTTCGAGCAGCGGGACAAGCTGCTCGACGGGGGTCATCGAGCCGTGCAGCCCCACCATCGCCGACTCCTTCGGCTCGGTCCGCGACGCGACGATCGCGACATCCGCGCTGGCGGCGGCCACCACATCGCCGATCCGCCGGTACACCCGCTCGTCCACGCCGCCGCCGTGCTCCGGCCGCCCGAACCAGCCCGCCTCGATGGCCTCGTCACGGCTCGCCACCCACATCTGCTCGCCGAGCACCTCGCGCCACACCGCCAGCACATCGCCCGCCGCGCCGGGGACCGCGTACACATGGCGGGCGCGGCCCTCGCCGCCCAACAGGGCGACTCCGGCCCGCAGCTCCCAGTCCTCGTCGAAGTCGATCCGCGACTCCGGGTCGAAGGGGACGTCGATCATGCCGTGGTCGGCGGTCACGTAGAGGGCGGCGCGGGGCGGCAGTTGCTCGGCGAGGCGCTGGACGAGCCCGTCCACATAGCGCAGCTGGGCGCGCCACTCGGCGGAGTCGACGCCGAAGCGGTGCCCCTTGCCGTCGACTTCGCTGTAGTACGTGTAGACGAGCGAACGGTCGCCCGCGGCCAACCGCTCGGCCGCGAGATCCATCCGCTCCTCGCCGGAGAGCCGGCCGAGGAAGGTGCCGCCGCTCAGCGCGATCTTGGTGAGCGGGGTCTCGGCGAAGGTCGGCGCGGACACCTGGCAGGTGTGCACGCCCGCGGCGGCGGCCAGTTGGAAGACGGTGGGGTACGGCTGCCAGGCGTGCGGATCCGTCCACGGCTGCCAGCGCAGCTGGTTCATCAGCTGCCCGGTGGCGGGGTCGGCCACCGTATAGCCGGGCAGGCCGTGGGCGCCGGGCGGCAGGCCCGTGCCGACGGAGGCCAGCGAGGTCGCGGTGGTGGAGGGGAAGCCCGCGGTGATCGGCGCCCCGGTGCCGCCCAGCGAGCCGGGCAGCAACGAGGTCAGAAAGGGCGCTTCGGCGGGGTGGGCACGCAGCAGCTCCCAGCCGAGGCCGTCGATCAGGAACACGCATACGCGGTCGGCGGGCGCGAGGGCAAGACCCGGAGACAGCGCCGGCAGGCCCGGGACGCCCTGGCCCGCGGCGACGGCGGGCAGCAGATCGGCGAGCGAACCCGTGCCGTAGCGCGGCACGGGGGCGGAGCGCGGGTCGAGCGGCTGGGGCTCGGGCTCCTGCCAGGGGGATGCGGTGGCGGAGCCCGCGACGGAGTCGGACATCAGCGGCCTGTGTCCGGCGTTTCCGCGGTGGCTTCCGAGAGCGACTGGGCGAAGGCGAGGGTCTGCCGGACGCTGTCGGGGCCGTCTCCCGCCTCGCTGACCCGCAGGCTCAGATCGTCGGCGGTGGAGGACCCGGTGTAGCCGTGGTCGGCCTCGCAGTTGGGGTCGCCGCAGGCGGCGGGCTCGAGGTCGAGGCGGTTGACCGCGCCCCAGCCGATGGTGAGGACCACCTCGCGGGGCAGCGTGCCGGGGGTGTACGACTCGGGGTTGGCCACGACCCGGCTCAGCACGACCGAGGAGATCCGGTGCAGCTTCACGGACTCGGTGGAGGTGGTGGCGTACGGCGACGGGGAGGTGCCGTCGGCGGCCTGCTCGTCGGTGTGGCTGACGATGAAGCGGGTGCCGGTCAGGACGAGGACCGTGACATGGCGGCGGACCTCGTTGGAGTCGAAGGTGGTCTCCTGATGGACCAGATACGAGACGACCGGCTCACCACCCACGGCGGCCTCCACCGCTTCGGCAACGAGTGCCGGGTAATAGCCACTGCGCTCGATCGCCGCGCGCAGCCCCTGGGTCGTCGTACCGGTCTTCGCCATGTGCCCATCCTACGGGGCCGCACCGACACCGGCGCCCATGCCGGCCATGGCCGCGGACGTCAGTAGCTGGGCAGGTGGCGGGGGCCGAGGTCGGTGCGCGGGGGCGGCGGCGCCAGCCGGACGGCCGCACCGAGCACGGACAGGCCGTGCGGGGCGACGACGACCGGTTCGAGGTCGACGGAGACCACCTCGGGATGGTCGTCCACCATGCGGGACACCCGCAGCAGTAGTTCTTCGAGCGCCGCGGTGTCGACTGGTCTTGAGCCGCGCCAGCCGAACAGGAGGGGTGCGGTCCGGATGGATCTGATCAGCTCGGCGGCGTCCCGGTCGGTGGCCGGGACGAGCCGGTGGGCGGTGTCTCCGAGCAGTTCGGAGGGGGCTCCGGCGAGCCCGAAGGAGAGCACCGCCCCGGCGGCGGGATCGATGGCGGCCCGTACGACGGTGTCGACGCCGCGCGGGGCCATCCGCTGCACGACGAGCCGCAGCTCTTCGGGGGCGCCGAGGTAGTCGGTCAACTCGGCGTAGGCGCGTCGGAGTTCCGCCTCGCCGCCGATGTCGAGGCGCACTCCGCCCAGGTCGGCGCGGTGGCGCAGATGGGGGGCGGTGGTCTTGAGCGCGACGGGGAAGCCGAGCCTGGCCGCGGCCCGTACGGCGGCGTCGGCGTCGGGTGCAGGGAACGCGGGCAGCACGCTGACGCCGTAGCGGGCGAGGAGGCGCTGGGCGTCGGGGGCGGAGAGGGTGACGGTGTACGGGGCGTGGGCGTCCGCCGACGCCTCGGGCGGCGCGGCGGCGGCCTGGGGACGGGGGGCGCCGTCGGCCGGGGCGGCTTGTGGCAGGGGCTTGTCGGCCGGGGAGCCGTGGGCCGGGAGGGCGTAGGGCGGGGGTTCCCCGGGCGGGGCGGCTTCGGCGAGGGCTTCCTCGGCCGAGGCGGTGTCGAGGAGGGCGCCCTCAGCAGGGGCACCTTCGGCCGCCGCGGCTTCGGTCGGCATGGCGTCCGTCGGCGCACCCTCGGCCGGGGCCTCCTCGGCCAAGGCGGCGCCGACGAGGGCGCCCGCAGCAAGGGCACCCTCGGTCGCTACGCCTTCGGTCGCTACGCCTTCGGTCGGCGCGGCGTCCGTCGGCGCGAGCAGTACGTCGATGTCGGCCGCGGCGCCCGCCTCGTCGATGTCCTCGTACTCGGGGACCCGGCCCGGCTCCACGGCCTGGCGCCGCCAGCGCGCGTACCCCTCGGCCTCGGCGAGGGCCCGTACGGCGCGCTCCGCGGCCGGGTAGGCGGGGATCCGCGGGGCCGGGAAGGGCGCCTCCCCGTCCTCGTCCCCAGCGCCGGCCCCTGGGGTGTCCCAGGGCTCGGCCAGAGCCTCGGCGAGCCCTGGGATCTGCACCACCGACAGCGTCACCAGCACCGTCGGCGGCGCCGCCAAGACCGCCGGGGACACGCTGCCGACCGACGGCGTCAAGGACGTGACC